>NZ_MAIF01000104.1:0-8988 GCF_001729395.1 Methanosphaera sp. A6
ATATTATATAGTAAAATATTTTTTGTTGATTTGTTATTTATGGTTTTACGTGAAGATACTATTGGTCAAACTTTTTTATTACCTGTTGATATTAGAAAATTAATTCCAGATAATCCTGTTTGTTTTTTCAGTGATAACGGGTGAATTGTGTTGATTTTAGTGATATTGATTTTCAATACAAAGATACTCTATGTTAAAAAGCTTATTCTACAACAATGCTTCTTTGTATAATTTTAATGGGTACTATTTATTCTATTCACAGTAATCGTAAGTTAGAAAGTATGGTTCGTGAAAATATTGTGTTTATGTATTTAGCTACTTTTCAACAACCTGTTTTTAGTACTATTCTTCTTTTAAATGTGAACATAATGATTTAATATTCTTGAAACAATTAATTATGGTCATAATAAAGATTTAATTGATTTAAAAAGTACAGACAATACCATATAATAAGATTGCAAAATACCAAAACACAACACACTAATAGTAACAGCCAAAAATATAATAAATACATAATATGGAACTAAAACAACAAAAAGAACTAGTAGATCTGACTTTAAAAACAAAATAAATAATAAAAACAATGATCTAGTCAAAAATAATAATTATTGTTCATGACTAACAATGATTGTTGCATGTTCTCTTATTTTTTTGTAGGATATTTTTCTAAAAAGAGTATTTTATGGGGGGAGAGTTTTATTTTCGTCTTCTTTTAACATAGATTGTGATAGTTTCAGGGTGTCGTCCATTTTCTAGAATGAATTTATTAACATTTTCTATAGCTTCAATGTATTCATTTTTATAGATTTTTACATCATCTATCATTACATATGAGGGCATACTTTTTTGTTTTTCATTTATTGAAATTACTTTTTTTATAAAGTCACTGTATTCTTCTTTTGTAAGCTCTTTTTTAACTTCTTTTTTAATCTTCATTTTAATCACATAGGTAGTGTTAGATAATCAATTAGTTTTATATTTTTATCAATGGCTTGTTGTTTATTTTCTTTTGACATAAATAATGCTAAATCAGCATAATTATACTGTGCTTTTTTTAGAGATTCTATAATAGGGGATACTTGTGTAAGTGGTTTTAGGCCATTGTATGTATTAACTTGTATACTCATCTTTTTAAATGAAAGTTCTTCTGGCATATCTATAATAACTTCTTCTGGGGGAACATCTAATTTATTTGCTATTTCCTCTTCTGCTTCAGTTAAATATTTTTTATCCATATTTACTATTTTTTCAGGATTTTCAAAGTCTATTAAAGGTATAGTGTCAGTTTTTTTATATAATCTGCGCGTATCTATATTTTTCATAGTTTTTTGTGGTAATCCTTTAGTATTTCGTGTTATATTTATTAAGTCACCATCATCAAGATATTGTAGTTCTTTTTCAACAACTACTTTGTCTTTAATTAATCTGGATAATGATACTCTAAACATACTATTTACTATTCTTGTTGTATGATGTTGATATACAGTAGGATACATGAAATATCTTGCTAGTAATGTTGATTCTGCAGCTTGAACTCCCTTTGATGATAATACAAGAGCATTATCACAGTAGGTTAAGCTATATAATAAGCGTTCCGTATCAATAACACCATAAGCAACACCAGTATAATATGAGTCTCTTGCAAGATAGTCCATTCTATCAACATCAAGGTCTCCTGAGATTATTTTTCCATACTTGGTTTTTCCATCAATTATACTTGTAACTAGTTTTGGATCGAATTTTTCATTTAATATGTCTGTAATACTTGAATCTTTTATGATATTTTTAGTTACTGTTTCATGGTCATGTTTTAGTGCTCTTTCTGAAACATGTGAAAATGGGGAGTGACCAATATCATGAAGTAATCCACATATTCTTAGTAATTCAATGATTTCATTATCTAAATTTAGTCTTGTTGCTATTTTATTTGCTAAAAATAAAGTACCTATTGAATGCTCAAATCTAGTATGATTTGCTCCAGGATATACAAGATTTGTAAATCCTAATTGCTTTATTCTTCTTAATCTTTGCATTTCAACAGTATCTATGATTTTTAATTCAAAATCAGTTAGATGTAAATCACCATGGATACTATCTCTTATAAATCCCATTTTCATCAAACTCTTATTATTTTTTATCTATACTAATTCACTGATTTCTTTTTGATTTAATTTTTGTATACGTTGAATACCATTAATTTCCTTAAGAACTTTAATTACTGAATTTGGAACTAGTTTTTCCCAGTTATCATTATTTAACATTCGTCTTCTTACTTCTGTACCAGAGTATTCTGTTCTATTAAATAGTGGTGGTTGGGTGTAGGGTATGTTTGCTTCTTGGAATAATTGTTGAACTAAACTATTTCCAGAATATACTCTACAAAATGGTGGTGTTAACATTGTAACATGACCTACCCATAGGGAGTTACATGCAATATCTTCTAATGGGAGAATATAATATCTTGATGGATCTATGTTATATTCTCTTAGAGCTTTAGTTAGCATGAGTATACGTTCTCCACCTGTAAAGGGGTTGGATAATGTATGACTTTTTTCAGCACTTCCAATTCCAATTACAAGCTCATCAACTTCTTTTAATGTTTCTTGTATAACACTAATATGTCCCTTGTGGACAGGTTGCATTCTTCCAATTAATAATCCTCTTTTTTCGTTCATATGACTTCCAACATATACTTTTTTTTTAATTTATACTATTTATCTGTTATTTAATATGTTTTTTCATATTATTTATAGTTTTTATTTCATTTGAATATTTTTTTTCTACTTTTAATAAAAATATGTTTATTTTTACTTTTTATTTTTGAATTTTTTTCAATTTATGTGATTTTTTTTCTAATTTATTTTAATTAATTATTTTTTATGAATATATTCTATTTTTAAATAACTTTAAATATAATTAATGTCAAAAATTATATTGTATATAATAATAGTCCTTTAGGGTAGTGGCAATCCTACGAGACTCTGGATCTTGTGACAGCGGTTCGACTCCGCTAAGGACTACTTTTTATTCTATTTTTAGGTTGATTATGGAGTTTTATGTATGTCTGGATTTTATTCTGAAAAAATTTTTACCAATGAATTATTTGATGTATTTAAACAGGATGCTGCAATTGTTGTTTATCTAAAAAAGGAAAATAACTTGATTATTTCATCATGGATTAATGGAGGTTATCAAGAAAATTTGAAATATATTGTTAATCAAACATTAGATGGTACAGATTATGATGAAATGGTTTCAATGGATTATTCCACATTTCAAACAAGATGTATGGAAAAAATTAATTTAAATCCAAATGAATCAGCAGGTATGGCAACATCTGCATGTATGGATAATTATGCAATAAGTGTATATGAATATAAGGATTTAAAAGTAACTTCTATTGTAACAGCAGGTGCAGATAATAATGGAATTAAGGCGGGAGATCCTGCATCATTTTATGAACATAATAATGAATATAATCTCGATGTTGGAACAATAAATATTATAACAATAATTGATGCAAATCTAGAACCAGGAACATTAATAACAGCATCAATAACAGCTACTGAAGCAAAAACTAGTGTACTTCAAGATTTAAAATTAGAAAGTCAGTTTTCAACACATATAGCAACAGGTACTGGTACTGATGGAATTTGTGTTATTTCCAATAAATCTAGTGAGAATCATATTGAAAATGCAGGTAAACACTCAAAGCTAGGTGAAATTATTGCAAAGTCAGTTCAAGAAGCAACAAGAAAAGCTCTCTATCTACAAACAGAAATGTGTATATCTTACCAGAAATCAGTACTTAACAGATTAAGTAGATTTAACATAGATTTTGATACATTCTACAATAAAACAGAAGGTATTACAAAGACAGATTATGCTATGAAATTCAATAATTTCAATAGTAATACAGAAAATATTGCATATATAAGTGGAATTATTGATTTAATTGATGAGACTCAAACAAATCTACTAGAAATATGTGATGTAGTACATCCCATAAAAAATATTATTAAATTATTTTTAGATGTGGAATATGATGTAGAATTTAATTCCATTGATGATGTACTAAACTATTTAATCGATGCAATAAACACACATCTTCTAAAATAATCTTTTTTTTTAAAAAGAAAAGGTGGGTAATTATATGAGTATTATTGGTAGGTCCACATTTTTAAGTGTTGCTTCTGTAAAACTACCAATTACTCTTGAATTTGAATAATTAATTCCCTGTTTTCCCATTATAATACTATCAGCTTCACTTTTACGTGCAATAGTCACAATATCATACATGGGACTTCCAAATAAAACCATACTTTCAACATTAATATTGTTTTTAAGAATTAAATCAACAATCTTCTTAATAAACTCATTGGATTTAGCCTCTTGTTCATTATATGACAGATCTACTGACTGATCCATGATATTTGTAACAATGATTGTGGAATTTAATTCTTTTGCAAGTTCAATAGCTTTATCAGCTGCTTTTTTTGAATTTTCTGAACCATCTATTGGTAATAATATTCTTTTAAACATTTACACACCTCATTTAATTATTGTCCTTCTATTTCTAAAAATTTAGCTGTAACAGTGGAAGGTTCTCCATCATTTACTAACTTACCCTTATTTATCAAAATGGTTCTTGTAGAAACTTCTTCAACAAATTCCATTGTATGACTTACAAGAATTATAGTAGTATGTAATTTTTCATTGATTTTCTTAAGTGAATTAGCAACAATTCTTAAAGTAACAGGATCTAAATCACCAAAAGGTTCATCAAGTATTAAAATATCTGGATTGGATATAAGAACAGATGCTATTGCTACTCTAACTTGTTGTCCTCCAGATAATTCAATAAATTGACGTGTTAATAGTGGAAGAGGTAGATCTAATGCCTCAAAGATAGGTTTTACATATTCAATAACAGTTTCCTGATTAATAGAGGGGAATAATAAATCAAGAATTTCAGGTCCTAAATTTAATTTTTCTAATTTAACAATAGCCTCATTTCTTGAAAGATCTGTTAATTGGTAGAGTAAATCAAGTGCTTCATCACTTAAACCAATTTCACTGGCTTTTTGCCTTGCTTTTTCATATATTTCATCCATCTTTGGAGATAATTTTGATGCTAATTGTTCAATAACAGGAGTATGTGGTGTTAATGCAAATTCCTGGTGCATAAATCCCATATTTTTACGGATTTGCATACGATTTTCACCATAATCATCCATACTAGTCCAAGTATCATTTATAAGTATTTCAATATTTCCAGAATCTTGTTGTTCAAGTCCTGCAATCATCTTAAGAATTTCTGTTTTTCCAGAACCTGTAGGACCAATTATAGATAATATTTCACCTTTATTAACATTAAATGACACATCATCAATTGTTAAAACATGTCCTCCCTTAAATAGATAGAAATCTTTTCTTAAGTTATTAACCTTTATAATAGGTTTTGTTCTATCCATATCTTTAATTGGATAGATTGGTTCTTCATCTTTTAAGAATTTTTCAATAATAATCTCTGACTTATCAATATCTTGAACTTTTCCATTGAATATTAACATTACTCTATCTGCAAGATATCTTTGAATTTCAGGTTGGTGTGATACAACAATAACAGTAGTGTTATATTTTTCATTGATTCTTTTTATAGTATCTAATGTTTCAAGTCTTTTTTTAGGACTACTCATAGTGGAAGGTTCATCTAAAAGAAGTATTTCTGGTTTTTTAGCTAATTGTCTTGCAAGTACCAGTCTTTGTTTTTCTCCACCACTTAATACTGGTGCAAAATGATTAGCTTTTTCTTTTAAACCCACAGTATCAAGAATATCAAGAGCTTCATCCATGTACTCTTCTTTAACATCATCTATATTGCAGTTTGTTTCATCTCCAGTTTTTATTCCAACTAATTTATGAATAACATTTTCAACTGCAGTTTTAGACCATAAACCAAACGATCGTTGTAGGTGAATTGCTGTTTTTTCTTTAAGTTCATTTTTATATTCTAAGTAATTATCTGGAGTAATTTCTATACCATCAACAGTAATACATCCCTCATCAAAGGGTTCAACTCCCCTTAATATTCGCATAATTGTTGATTTTCCAGAGCCACTAAGTCCCATTATACCATATATTTCTCCATCAGATACTTCAAATGAAACATCATCTAATGCTTTTATCCTGTTGTTATCTTGTAATTTATAAATTTTAGTTAAATGTTCTACTTTTATCATCTAATACACCATTTGTTTATTATATATGTTTTTTATTCTATAAATTATTAGGATTAAATAATATACTCTATATCATGATATATTTTTTCACACATATTGATGTGTTAATAACTCATGAGTATTTTAGGTTGTTTATAGGGATACTTTATTTATTTTCATACCTTTCATTTGCTTATAATTCTTTTATAATGAAAAAAAATCTTTATTTTTTATTTTAGATAAAGTTTATATTAGGTATTTTACAAAATATATATCATTCAAATAAATAATATTTGTTTTATAATTTGTTTGAATATTAAAAAAAATTAAGAAGTGAATATAATGTCAACAAATAAGACAATGGCATTTTTATTGGCTCTAATTGTTTTAATAATTGGACTATCAGCGGTAAGTGCGTCAGATGTATCAAATACACATGAAGTGCAAGCTGATTCATCACATGTGGATATACCTACAACAGTTAAGAGTATAGAAACAAGTGATAATAATATTAAAGCACAAGAACCATCAACAAATGTTAAACAAAAAACAAATGAAAATAGCAAATCACTTAATGTCCAAAAAACTAACAAAAACATACAAACAGCTACAAAAGACATAGTGTCTGAAAATACAAAATCTATAGAAAAAACAAGTATTAAACAAAAATCACAAAAAACAGCAGATAAATCAACATATGTTGTTACAAAAGATACATTTAATCAATACTTTAATAATGGAACATTAAGAGATAACATACAAAATGGGGATACATTAGATTTCCAAGGAGATTTCAAAACAAGCAGTACTGAAAATTATACAATGATTTTCAATAAACCAGTAAATTTAATTTCAACTACACAAAACACAAACATCTCACTAAATTCAACAAGTACTGATTTCTTTGGAAAAGATTATGGAGATGCAGTAGTATTTGAAAAAACAGCAAGTGGAAGTAACATCACTGGACTTTACTTCTATAATACCCAAATTATAGTAAAAAATGCATCAAACATTATTTTCAATAATATAACAAAAATTACTGAAAATAAAAAGATTGGTGGAGGAATAGGAGGATTTTCTATACGTGAGAATTCTTCATATGTAACAGTAAAAAATAGTTACTTCTACACAAGAGATAATGGTGGAGTAAGTACACTTGTAGGTGCATATGCATCACACTGTATATTTGATAATAACACATTGGATGTTGAAGGTAATGTTGGTAATATAATCTACTTTACAACATACAATGTAGATATTACAGATTATAGTCATACAAATGAATATAATCAAATAACAAACAATAAAATCTATGGACCATCAGTATCAACATCAATATGTTATGGTATAACAATTAGTGGTTGTCATAACCTTGTAGAAAATAACACCATAGAATACAATAATGGTATGGGAATAACAATACAATGGGGTAGTGGAACACCTGAAGAAAGTGGTAGTGGTTCTTCATCCTCTGGAGTACCAACATACAATAACACATACAGAAATAATGTTCTATTAAATAACAGTCATTTTTCACCATCATCCAACAGTACAATAATTAACAACACAGTTACAGGAAGAACAAATCTAATAACAAATACAATTTTATTAAACAATACATTAAATACAGTACAAACATCAGGTATTGTAACAATAGGAAACTCTTCAATAGGAAACATAACAATATTATCAACACCAAAGAAATCAAAAACATCCTACATAATTGAAAATAATACAATTGACAATATTATACTTAAAGCTGCTTCTGGATCAGGAGATACAACTGAAAATATAACAATAAACAACAATAACATAACAGGAAAAATATATGTAACACAAACAAGTGGAGATGTAAACAACATAAATATTACATCAAATAATATTGGTGATTATGTAGCACTTGGAGAAAAAAGAAATCAAATAGTAACCAATGTATTAATCAACAATAACAAAATAAATTCAACTAAAAGCTATGCAATAAGAATAACTGAAAAATCAGAAAACTTCACAATAACAAATAATCAATTATATGCAATAAATGCTACAGGTAACAGTGCAATACAAAATGATGGAATCATGAATAATATTTATGAATTCAACAACACTCCAATAAATCCAAAAACAACCATAACTATAGATCCTATTAAAAATACAACAGTAGAAAATACTGTAATAATAAGTGGAAAATTATTAGATGAAAATCAAAAACCAATTACCAATGCAACAGTTAAAATTGGAGTAAAAGACCCAGAAAGTAAAAATAAATATAATGTAATTACTGATGAAAATGGAGTATATACAAAAGAATTTGAAGTATACTATGAAGGTTTATATATGGTGGAAGTATCATACTCAGGGGATGCAACACATGCACCATCAAAAGATGAATCATCATTTAATGTACTAGAAGCTACAACAACCTCCATGAATATAACTGGTAATTATAATCTAAATAACAATATAACAATCCATGTTAGTGTAGTAAATAATGCAAACATGCCAGTAGATGGTAAAGTATCTATCACTATTGATAATAATGAAAACATTGTAGATTTAGTAAATGGTTGTGCAAACTTAACAGTTACCCTGACTGAAGCTGGAATTCATACAATAACTGCTACATATCTTGGAAATGATGTGTATGGTCAATCATCTACAACAGAAAACATCACAGTAAACAAAGTAAATACTACTACTATGCTTAATATAGCTGGCGTTGTTGGTTTAAATAAAAACATAACCATCACAGCTATGGTAAAAGATG
>NZ_MAIF01000105.1:0-7348 GCF_001729395.1 Methanosphaera sp. A6
CCTAAATCACAGGATAATGAAATACCAATAATTATAAAAGATGAAACTAAAGATAATACACCAAAATCTATAAAACTAATACAAAAAGGAGGAATAGAACTTAAAAGACGTGTGACTCCAGGATTATCAAAAATTATCATAAGAAAAAACAAAGAAAAACGGGAGAAAGAAGAAGCTAAGAAACTTAAAGAAGAAGCAGCTAAATTAAAACAAGAAGCACAAGAAACTACAGAAAAACTTAAAGAAGAAGTTGACAAAACAAGAGAAAAAGTAACAGAACAATTAAAACAAGATTCAGAAAAAACAGAAACTAAAAAAGAACAACAAAAAGAAACTAAAAAAGAACAAAAAACACAAGACAAAATAACAAAACAAGCTAAAAAAACAGTTGAAAAAGTTACTAAACAAGCTAAAAAAACAGTAACAAAAGTAAAAGATGAAGCTAAAAAATCTGCACAGAAAACACAAGAAAAAGTAAAACAACAAAAAGAAGCTAAAAAAGAACAACAAAAAGCAAAAGAAGTAGCTAAAAAAGTTACACAAGATGCTGCAAAAACTATAAAAGATGCAGGAAAATCATTTACACAAGTGTTAAGAGAACAAGGATTAATAGTAGATGATGTGGTGAAAGTTGCTACTGAAGAAACACAAAAACTAAAACAAACAACTGATAAAATAAAAGAAGATGTTGGAAAACAGGTACAAAAAACAATAAAAGATACAGAGAAAAAAGTTTCACAGAAAGTACAAAAAGAAACTAAAAAAGAACAACCAAAAACACAAGATACACAAAAATCATTCACACAAACACTAAGAGAACAAGGATTAATAGTGGATAATACAACAACAGAAAAACCAAAAGAAACACAGAAAACAGAACCTAAAAAAGAACCTAAAAAAGAAACTAAAAAAGAAACTAAAAAAGAACAACCAGAAACACAAGATACACAAAAATCATTCACACAAACACTAAGAGAACAAGGACTAATAGTGGATAATACAACAACAGAAAAACCAAAAGAAACACAGAAAACAGAACCTAAAAAAGAACAATCAAAAGCAAAAACAGAGCCAAAATCAAAAGATTCTAAAAAATCTGGTGAAGTAAAAACATTCATTGATTTAATTAGATCTGAAGGAATGTTATAAGTATCATAATAAGAGGAGTTTATAGATGAGTAGTAATATAAAATGTAGAATAATATCTAAGGGTAAAGATTCAGGTAATGCTTTAGTAACAAAGGATCCTATTAGTTTTCTAGGAGGAGTTGATCCTAAAACTGGTATTGTTATAGATAAAAAACATGAATTATACAATGAATGCATTACTGATAAAATACTAGTTATACCTTCAGGTAAGGGATCTACTGTTGGATCTTATGTTATTTACCAAATGGCTAAGAATAACACAGCACCACGTGCTATTATTTGTCAAAAAGCTGAACCAATTATTGCTATTGGAGCCATTATTTCTAAAATACCAATGGTTGATAATCCTGATGTGGATATTATAAATACAATTAATACAAACGATGAAATTACTGTAGATGCAGATAATTCAACTATAGTAATCAATTAACCTTCCTCTTATTTTTTTAATTAATTAATTTTTTAATGTTGTTACATATGTATTAATTAGGATAACCTCAATTTATATATCATAGTTTTTAGAAAAAACCATATATACAAGAAAAATATATCTAGAAAATAAAAAAAAGGAGGAAACTAAATGACTAAAGAAGATGTTTTCAAAGTTGAAGATATGGCATGTAATGCTTGTGTTAACACAATCACAAAAACACTAAGTAACAATGAAAATATTAGTAACATCTCATGCAATCTTGAATCAAAAGATGTATCAGTAACATATGATGAAGAAAAAGTAGATGTTGAAGAAATAATAAGTGCCCTTGATAATATAGGATTTAGTGCAACTATCAAAAAAAAAACCTTAAACATAGGTGGAATGACCTGTGTAATGTGTTCAAAAGCTGTAACCTCCACAATTTCAAAAATGCCCGGAGTTTATTCAATACATGTTAATCTTATCTCTGAAACAGCAGAAGTTATTTTTAATCCTACTGTTGTAACAGTTAAAGATATTGGGGATAGGATTAATAGTATTGGTTATGAATATATGGGTATTCATGACAATAATTCTATTAATAACAATATAATTGAAGAAAAACATAACCAGAATCTAAGAAAAAAACTCCATAGAATTATTGTTGGATTCTTCTTTTCAGCAATTTTAATGTATTTAATGTTTAGTAACTTTAATTTTAATGGAAATGAATCATACATACAACTAGCAATAACAATACTACCATTTATCTATGTATGTTCCCCTATTATAATATCAGGAATTAATTCCATTAAACATCATAACCTAAACATGGATGTAATGTACACATTAGGTATTGGAATTTCATTTATAGCAAGTCTACTTAGTACATTTGGCCTACTTGGAGAATCACATTTCATGTTATATGATACAAGTATTATGCTTGGTTCTTTCTTAATGCTAGGAAAATATCTTGAAGATAGAGCAAAATCAAAAACATCAGATTCAATAAATAAATTAGTTGAATTAAAAGCAACAGAAGCTACAATAGAAAAAACAATAAATGAAAAAACAATAACAGAAACTGTTGATATTAACAAGGTATTAAAGGGCAATATTGTTGTTATAAAACCTGGTGAAAAAATACCCTTAGATGGACAGATAATAGAAGGAAAAAGTTATGTTGATGAATCATTAGTAACAGGAGAAAGTACACCAATAGAAAAAAATGTGGGAGATGTTGTAATTGGTGGATCTATAAATAAGGATGGAACATTTAAATTCAAAGTAACAAATACTGGTGATAAAACAGTACTTTCACAAATTATATCAATGGTACAAGATGCACAAAATTCAAGTCCTCCAATACAAAAACTTGCAGATAAGGTAATTACATACTTCATTCCAGGAATACTAACAATAGCAGTTATCTGTTTTATTATATGGTATGTTATATATGGTAGTCCACTACTCTATAGTTTAAGTATATTCATATCAATTGTTGTTGTGGCCTGTCCATGTGCACTTGGACTTGCTATTCCAACAGCACTAACAGTTGGAGTTGGACTTGCTGCTAAAAATGGTATATTAATAAAGGATGGTCAAACACTTGAAGTATCACAACAAATAACACATGTACTACTTGATAAAACTGGTACAATTACTGTTGGTCAACCCGTATTATCTAATATAATAAATTATTCTACAGAAAGTGATGAGGAAGTACTTATGATTGCCCGTTCAATAGAACAATATTCACAACACCCAATTGCTCAGGCACTTTTTAATAACCAAAAAAAGAATGAATTTGAATTATATGATGTTGATGAGTTTGAAAATATTTCAGGAAAAGGAGTTCAAGCTACAATAAATAATAGAGACTATATTATTGGTAATAAAAAAATACTTAATGATAATAACGTACCTATTCCTGAAAATATATTGAAAGATTTTGAAAATGAAGAACTTAATATGAAAACAAGTATCATTCTTGCAGATAATAAAAATATCATAGCAATTCTTTCAGTAAGTGATGTTATAAAAGAAAATAGTAAAAAAGCTATTGATCAATTACATAAAATGAATATTAAAACCACAATGATTAGTGGAGATAATAAAAATACTTCATCCATTGTTGCAAAACAAGTAGGTATTAGTAATGTAGTCTCAGAAGTTCTTCCACAAGAAAAACTCGACTATGTTAAAAAACTACAAAGTGAAGGTGAGATTGTTGCCTTTATTGGTGATGGTATTAATGATGCTCCATCCCTTACAAAATCTAATGTTGGAATTGCAATAGGTACAGGTACTGATGTTGCAATAGAATCTGGAGATATTATATTGATTAATGGGGATTTATTAAATGCTGTTGCATCAATTCAAATAAGTAGAAAAACTATGAGTCGTGTTAGATTAAATCTTTTCTGGGCATTTGCATACAATGTTGTTTTAATTCCTATTGCTGCTGGTGCTCTTATACCCTGGAATATATTATTTAGACCAGAATACAGTGCACTTGCCATGGCTTTAAGTTCTGTAACTGTAATTACATTATCACTTCTACTTAGAAGTTATGTTCCAGAAATTTTTAGAGAATAGTTATCTCTAAATTCCTTTTTTTTATGAAAAACTTTTACAAAGAAAAAAGAAAGTAAAAATATATTATTTTTCTGATTTAACAAGATTTAATGCTTCTTTTATTACTTCATCCATGTTCATGTACTTATACATTCCAAGTCTTCCACCAAAGAGTATTTTTGATTCTTTTTTTGCTAATTTGTTATATTTTTCATATAATGCTGAGTTTCTCTCATCATTTATTGGATAGTATGCTTCTTCGTTTTTAGTCCATGTTTTTGGATATTCATGAGTAATTACTGTTTTATCAGACTGTGCATTTTCAAAGTGTTTATGTTCTATTATTCTTGTATATGGAATTTCTGCTTCTGTATAATTAAATACAGCATTTCCTTGATAATTATCAGTATCTAAGACTTCTGTTTCAAAATTCAATCCCCTATATTCTAATTCACCATAACAATAATCATAGTATTGATCTATCATTCCAGTAAAGAGTATTTTATCTGAAATTTTATCCCATTTTTCTTTATTATTAAAGTAATCAGTATTTAGTTTTACATCTATTCCTTCAAGTAGTTTTTCTATTATCTGTGTATATCCACCTATTGGTATTCCCTGATATAAATCATTGAAGTAATTATTATCAAATGTGAAACGTACAGGTAGTCTTTTAATGATAAATGATGGTAGTTTATCACATGGTTTTTCCCATTGTTTTTCTGTGTATCCTTTTATTAGAATTTCATAGATAGTTGTTCCAACTAGACTTATTGCTTGTTCTTCCAAGTTTTTAGGAGTTTCTATTTTATATTCACTTTTTTCTTTTTCTATTATTTCTTTTGCTTCGGCAGGTGTTTTTACACCCCATATTTGATAGAATGTATTCATATTAAATGGAAGATTATATAATTTACCTTTATAATTTACTACTGGTGAATTTGTAAATCTATTGAATTTTGTAAATTGATTGATATATGTCCATACTTCTTCATCATTTGTATGAAAGATATGTGCTCCATATTTATGAACATTAATATTTTCAATGTTTTGTGTGTATATATTTCCACCAATTGTACTTCTTTTTTCTATTATTAAACATTTCTTTCCGATCTTATTCATTTCATGTGCAAATACTGAACCAAAAAGTCCTGAACCAACGATTAAATAGTCATATTCCATAGTTATACTCCTTTATATTTCATCCATGATATTATTAATGTTATTTTTTCGAGTTTTTCCTTTTTTAATTATTTTTTTCTTTTTTATTATTTTTATTTTTAGCTATTATTAAATAGATAGAATTACTTATATAATATATAGTTGATTAATATGAAAGATAAAAGACTATCTGTTCTACTACTTGTATTATCAATTATAATATTATCTATTGTGGCTACTTATGGAATGATACCAAGTCTTGTTGAGGATAATATTAAGGTTGATGATGATGTAATTTCATTATTAAGTGAAGATAATAATACAACTAATAAAACAAATGAAATAACAGACAGTACCAATGCTGAAGTTGAATCTACTACTAATCCAGTAGATAATAGTAATCAACAATTATCTACTGCAAATGATAGAAAATCTCCAAGTGCAGATAATAGTTATTCAAATAATAAATACTGGAATAATAATCCACAGAATAATAATCATGCACCTACTACTGATAATAATGAAAATAATAATCCTGATACTTCAGGCAATGGTGGATTAACTGATGGTGACTCTGGAAATACTAATACAGAACTAAGTATGGATTAATATAGCCACAGAAAATACTGGTATTGAATAAGTAATTTTTACCTATTTTCTTTTTTTATATTTTAATTTAGGGATGGGAATAAATGTTAAATGCTAAGAATTTTATAACAGACAATAAAGGTATTGGTGGAACAATACGTAATGAAAATAAGGATTTTTATGTTGAAGAGGTACCTCTCCAATTACCAACAGGCAATGGTTCAAATACATGGATACAAATAGAAAAAGAAGGTAGAACAACACTTGATGTGGTGCTTGATATGGCAAAATATCTTCATATTAGTCGTAAACGTACAGGTTTTGCCGGGATGAAGGATCGTTCTGCTATTACAAGACAATGGCTTTGTATTAGTAACATTACACCAGAAGAATTACCTGATTTTGAAGAAGTATTACATAATGTTAAAGTTTTAGATATTAAACAAAACCAGAAAAAACTTAGAATGGGACAACTTAAGGGTAATAAATTCAAAATACATATAAAAAATACTAACAATCCTGTAGAAGATAAAGATATTGCTGAAGATGTTCTTGAATCATTAAAAGTTACTGGTGTTCCTAATTTTTATGGTTTTCAACGCTTTGGTGAAGTTAGAAGTACAACCCATCTTGTTGGTAAATGTCTTGTAGAAGGAGATATTAAAAAAGCAGTTGATACATATATAGGAAATCCTAATAAAAATGAACATAATCAACCCTTTGAAGCAAGACAATTATATGATGAAGGAAAATTACAAGAATCATATGATCTTATGCCAAAAAGTATGAGATATGAAAAATCCATGCTTAAAGAATTAATACTATCAAAAGAAAAACATGGTGAAATTACTGAAAAAGATTATATCAGAGCAATAGAATCACTACCAAAACCCTTAAAAAGAATGTTTGTAAATGCATATGAATCATACCTATTTAACAAAGTAGTAAATGAACGTTCAAAAATAGGAATAAACAAGTATCTTCCAGGAGACATAATCATAAATGAAGAAGAACGTTGGGTTCATGAAATAGATGAAGATACAATAGAAGATGATATGAATAAGTTTACACTAAATCCTACAGGACCATTATATGGATCAAAGGTACCATATGCTGAAGGAAAACAAGGAGAAATTGAAAAAAGAATTATAGAAGAAGAAAATATTACAAAAGAATCATTTAAATGTCCAAAAACACCAAAACTTGGAAGTCATGGTATTAGAAGATCACTTAGATTTAAAATAGAAGATACCTCTGTTACAAAAACATGTGATGGTATAGATGTGGAATTTTTTATTCCACGTGGCTGCTATGCAACAGCAGTACTACGTGAGATAATGAAAAAAAATATATGATTCTATTTAATGAAACTAATTAAAAAAAATAATTTATACTCTCATGTAAAAAAAAACTTTAAAAATAGAAAATAAAACTATAAAAATATATGTATACATATAT
>NZ_MAIF01000106.1:0-15037 GCF_001729395.1 Methanosphaera sp. A6
ATTAAAATATTTAAATAAATATAAATATCTATTATTATAAAATTAACTAAATCATTTTTCATGTATTAATAACATAATACTAATAACGGAGTTTAATCTATGGTAACAGAATTAGAGAAAAAATGGCAAAAAAAATGGCAAGAAGCTAAATTATTTGAATCAAATCCTGATAACAGGGAAAAAATGTATGTTACAGTGGCATTTCCATACCCGAGTGGAGCAATGCATGTAGGACACGGAAGAACATACACGGTACCTGATGTATATGCAAGATTTAAAAGAATGCAAGGATTTAATGTATTATTCCCAATGGCATGGCATGTAACAGGTGCACCAGTAGTAGGTATTGCAAAAAGAATCGAAAGACACGATAAATGGACAATGGACATATATAAAAATGTGCACCAAGTACCAGAAGATGAACTAGAAAAATTTGTAGACCCTGAATACATTGTAAAATACTTCAGTAGTGAATACCACAATGACATGGTAGATATGGGATATACTATAGATTGGAGAAGGGAATTTAGAACAATAGATCCACACTACAAACAATTTGTAAGATGGCAAATAAGACAATTAAAGGATAAAAATCTTATTCGTAAAGGATCACACCCAGTAAAATACTGTCCAGATGATGCAAATCCAGTGGGAGACCATGATCTTTTAGAAGGAGAAGGTGTGGGAATTAATGAATTAACATTAATCAAATTCCCATATGAGGACTCATACCTTGTAGCAGCAACATTCAGACCAGAAACATTGTATGGAGCAACAAACTTCTGGTTAAATCCTGATGAAGAATATGTTAAAGTAGAATATGAAGGAGAAAAATGGATAATTAGTAAACTTGCATATGGAAACATCATACATCAAAAAGAATCAATGAAAATCATTGAAGAAGTTGATGCTAAAGATTTCATAGGAAAAACAGTACAAAATCCAATAACAAATGATCCACTACCAATATTCCCAGCATCATTTGTAGATGCAGACTATGCAACAGGAGTAGTATTCTCAGTACCAGCACATGCACCAGCAGACTACATAGCACTGGAAGATATTAAGAAAAACACTCAAGCAATAGAAAAATACAATCTTCAAGAACAAATAGATAACATCAAAATAACAAGTCTTGTAAACTTAAAAGGATACTCTAAATTCCCTGCAAAAGATTTCCTTGATGCATATAATGTAACAAGTCAAGATGATGAAAATCTTAAAGAAGCAACAAATGAAATATATAAGAAAGAACATGCAAAAGGAATAATGAATGAAAATACTGGTGAATTTGAAGGAAGAAGGGTTGCTGATGTAAGAGATGAAGTTATTGAAAAACTATTAAATGAAAACATTGCAGATAAACTCTATGAATTTGCAGAAAAACCAGTAATATGTAGATGTGGAGCAAAATGTGTAGTTAAAGAACTACATGATCAATGGTTTGTAAAATATTCAGACAAAGAATGGACACAAAAAGCATATGATTGCTTAGAACAATTAGATGTAGTTCCTAATGAAATAAGATCAAACTTCGAATACTATCTTGACTGGCTAGAAGATTGGGCATGTTCAAGAAGACTTGGACTTGGAACACACATGCCATGGGATGAAAAATGGTTAATTGAACCATTAACAGATTCAACAATATACATGGCATACTATACAATAGCTAAGTATATGAAGGATATTAATGCAGAAGACCTAAATGATGCATTCTTTAATAAAATATTCCTTGATAAAGATGGAGCAAATGATGGATCTGTAAATAAAATACCAGAAGATATAACAGAAAAAATCCAGAAAGAATTCCAGTACTGGTATCCACTTAACTGGAGATTATCTGCAAAGGATTTAGTTGGAAATCACTTATCATTCCATATGTTCCACCATGCAGCAATATTCCCACAGAAATATTGGCCAAAAGGAATAACAGTATTTGGTATGGGACTTCTTGAAGGACAGAAAATGTCTTCATCTAAAGGTAATGTTATCTTACTTAGTGAAGCAATTGATAAATATGGTGCAGATACTGTAAGATTATTCCTCATGTCCTCAGCAGAACCATGGCAAGACTTTGATTGGAGAGAAAAAGAAGTTAATGGTATACAAAGAAGACTTGAAGCAATAATTGAATTCCCACAAAAAGTAGAATCATTAATTGGAGAACCTCTAAAATTATCCATAGAAAACAATGCACCAATTGTTGAAAAACCTATAAATAAATGGATTATAAGTCAAATCAATAGGAAAATCAGCACTGCAACAGATGCACTTGAAAAATTCCAAACAAGAAAAGCATTACAATCAAGTCTCTTCCTATTTAGAAAAGATGTTGACTACTATCTAAATAGAATAACAATAATAGGAGAAGAAGAAAAAGAAACACTCATCTACCTTGTAAATACATGGATAAGATTATTATCACCATTTATTCCATATGCAACAGAGGAGATATGGGATACATACAATGATGATGATGTATTTATCTCAACATTAGACTGGCCTGTAGCATGTGAGGACTTAATTGATGAAAAAATAGAAAAAAGTGAGGAAATAGTTCAAGATCTTGCAAAAGATATTAAGGAAATTATTAAAATTACAAAATCCAATCCAGAAGTTGTACACCTATATACTGCTCCATCATGGAAGTATGAAGTATATAATATAGCACAAGAAGTTGGAAAACCAAATATTGGTGAAATAATTCACAAAGCCATGGATGCAAATCTATGTGATAATAAGAAAGAATTATCTAAATTTGCAACAAAAGCAGGTAAAAACTTCAATAAAATTAATTATGTGGGAGTAGTTGATGAAGTTTCAGTAATAACTGATGCACGTGAATATCTGGAAAGTGAAATTGGTGCTAAAATAGAAGTATATGATAAACCAACATACGATCCACAGAATAAAGCACAAAATGCATCACCATATAAACCAGCAATATATCTTGAATAATTGTTTTCTAACAATTATTCTTTTTTTAAAAAAAATAGAAAAATATAATATAGACAAATTACAAATTAATTAATAACTGTTGAATATAATGAATTTTTTTTTCATATGCCTTGATAGTGTAGCGGATATCACGAGGGACTGCGGATCCCTTTACCCGAGTTCAAATCTCGGTCAGGGCGCTTTCAATATTTAACACTTTTTTTGAATAACTATTTTTAATATTAATATTGATTTGTAAACAATATATTCAGTATAATTTTTAAAAAATATTAGTGTTTATAATAAATTAGTTAACTTATAATATCTTCATTTAATAATTATTATTATAGATTCATTCATGTTACTTTTGGAAAGATACAGTGATATAAGTACATTTTTATGTAATAAAAATAGGTTTGATAAAAATGGAAGAAAAAAATTTAATAATAATATGCACAACAGCTATAATAATAACACTACTGTTTTCAACAACAGTATTATTTTTAAATAATATTAATAACTCAGTAAATAATTCAATAAATGAAAATAATACTAATAATACAAATTCCATGGATAATTCAACAACTAATACTACCAAGTCCACATCTAAAACTACTTCAAAAGACACTTCAAGTAAAAGTAGTAGTTTTTCATCAGATACAATTAATGGAGAAAAAATCACTGGAATATATCCCTCTTATGATGAGGATTATGAAAGAATAGCCACTGCTACTAATAAGTATTATAGAAACAAGAAAACAGGAGTGATATACAAACGTCATCTGGATGATGATGGTGTATATAGATATTATTGAAATTCTATTATAGAATTCTAATAAATTATTTTTATATAGTCAAACAATAGATTTAATTATAGAATGAAATTTTTAATGTGATTGTATGACAAAGATAGGAATTTTAGAAGTTGAAGGTGTTTTAACATTATATGAACACTTTGGTTATTTACCTACAGATGTAGTTAAATCTAATGGTAGATTGGAAAATGGAAAAAAAGCTCATGAAGAATTAGATGGTATAATAATACCTGGAGGTACAATTCTTGAATCAGAATCTATGACTGGTGAGGTTGAAGAAGAAATTAATCTTATAAATGATGATGATGGGTTTATTTTAGGTATGTGTGCAGGATTTCAGGTACTTGGAAAACATACAAATGTTGGAAGAAACTCTCCAGTACCAATAATAAGAAAGGGTATGGGTCTTTTAGATGTTACTTTTGAACCATTTATAAATACAAATAAGGTAAATGCAGATATTGTTGATGATAACACACTCTTTACAAAAAACTTAAAGGACACAACAGTAAGTGGTTTTCATTGTCATACATATGGTAGGATAGAATCAAATGATAAGAATGTTATCTACTCTAATATTCAAAGATCAAACTATAAATATAAACCAGAAAGGGTATTATCTGGTGTTTCAAATAAAAAGGGAAATATATTAGGAACAACAGTGCACTGTTTACTTGATAATAATCCTCAAATAGTAAACAACATACTAGAATATCTTGATGCTACAAATGAATATGAAGACATTAAACAAAGAAATAAAAAACTTCAAAGTAAGGTATTTTCTGAAATTGGAGTCGATACAAACAACATGGCACCACTAAGAGAAAAACATCCTGAAGTTCCACCAATGATAATGTTAATGGGAACAGGTTCTGAATCTGGAAAAACATTTCTTGCTAGTGGAATTGTAGGAGCACTAAGAGAAAAGGGAATACATACGTATGTAATTAAAACAGGTCCTGATATAAGAGATTTATCACCATCTCTTTATGTAAATAAGGAAAAATTGGAGGATTATGCATCGATACAAATAAGTAATATTGGATGGACTCCACTTGAAAAAATAATAGAACAAGTAAAGAATAAGGGCTATGATTTAGTACTGGTTGAAGGAGTAATGAGTGCAGCAACAGGACTACTTAATAAAAAAACACCATATTCAACTGCAGAAATTGCATATGCAGGTAATATTCCTGTTATAATGGTATCTAGTGTAAGTAAGGGTGGTATTGAAACAGCAGCTATTGATATTGAAGCACATATTAATCTATTAAATAAGATGGATGTTAAAACAGCTGGTGTTATTTTAAATAAAACCTATGATGAAGGTATTGTGGAACATGTATCTGAATTCTTATCTAATAAATCTGGAATACCAGAGGATAATATTTGGAGTATTGGTAAGGCCAAAGTAGAGAATAAAGGACAGGTTCCAGAGGATTATCTTCAATTGGAAACATTTACAAAAGCAGCAATGGATGTTGTTAAAGAATATGTGGATGTTACAAAAATAATGGATTTAGCTAAAGTACCAGAATTTAGAGGATACTTATCCTATGAGGAAATTTGTGATTTATATAAAAAATAGTTTCATAAAAAAAAGGAGTATGGAGAATTTAATTGTTATTTTTAAATTCTTTGTATGCTTCTATTATTTCATCACCACTAATAAATACGTGATTATTTTTTTGAGCATATTCTCTTGTTTTATCTACAGACATTGCTTCACCATTATCTCCAATCATTTCACAACAGATACCAACAGGTTCTAATCCTGCCATTTCAAGTAGTGCTATTGTTAATTCGGTATGTCCTTCTCTTGTTAGAACTGCATCCTTTTCTGCTCTAAGTAGAGTTACATGTCCAGGGGATCTGAAATATTTACCAAATTCTGCTTGTTTTCCTTCTTTACAAAGAAGTGCTAATTCACGTTCTGTTTTTGATCTATCTGTATCTGGAATACCAGTGTATGTGTCACGGTAATTAACAGTTATACTAAATGCAGATTTTGCATCGTATGGTATGTCATTTGGGTAAAGATCTTTTAATACGGGATATTTTTCATTAGCTTCTTTTAGAATATCTACCATGAAGGGAATTCCAAGTTTGTCACAGTTTTCATTGGAAATAGGCATACATACAAGTCCTCCAGCATATTTACGTATTGTTGTCATTTTTTCTGTAGTCATAAATTCTGCTGCAGTAATCATGTCTGTTTCACTTTCACGATCATCACTATCATAAATTAATATTATTTCTCCATTTTTTAATGCTTCAATTGCTTTATCTATCATATAATAACCTAGTTTTTTTCGTTCTACATATAATATATTTACTCTAAGTCATCTTTTATATTTTCTATTTTTTTCTCAAGAGTATTTTGTTTAATAATCATACTTAATATATTTGATAAATTTAACATGTTATCAATTACTACTAATTTTTTTGCCTGTAAAAGGGAATAGATGTTCTTTATATTTGATGATGGTATGTTAAATGATACACCATCCATTGTTTCCCATGAAGTTTCGTATTTAATATCCTGGTTTTGGTTTTTAAATAATTTAACTTCCTTTGGATAGGCTTTTATTACAATTTCATCCACCTGTTCTATAGGTTCAGTAATTTTTTTCTGTTTAATTGTGGAGATTTCAATTCTTTTTTCTGATGGAATAATTTTTAAATATTGATTTTCTCCAATTTTTCTTATCATTGATTTGGTTATAGTTGCACTTGTTATTAATTCATATTCGTCTTCCACATGTATCCCTCCCGGAATACAAATAAATAATTATGTTCTAATTTTCTTTACTAATTTTTAAAATTCAATAGTAATTTATAGTTATTATAGTTTTATTTATTTTTTGTGTCTTTAATATTTTTGTATTATTGTGATATTTATTATTTAATAATGCTATTTTTTACTTCTCTATTTTAATTATTACTTTATCTCCGTCCTTTAAATTAAGTGTATCTCTTAATTTTTCAGATGAGACATATTCCAATGTATCTGTATCATATACAGTTTTTACAGGAAATAGTATTGCACCTTTTTTAGTTATTTTTTCATCTATTGTAGATAGGTATGCTTCTAGAAAAAGTACATCTCCAAAGGATCCATTTCCATGAATTCTCTTTAATTTATCATGTAGATTATCTAAGTTTAACGTGATATTATTACTTAATTTTATATTTAAAGTTCCATGATATGGTATAAATCCAAGTTTATCTAAGTATTGTTTTTTATAAACCTCTTTTTCCATGAATTGTCCTGCCTTTTGTAGTCCAGAACTTACTTTACCTTCAAAAGATAACACTTTCTAAACACACTCCAATTTTTTTTTATTGTATTTATTCTTATTTTCTTGAGTAGTTTTTTTTCCTAATTTAATATAATTTATATTTATCTTATTAAACATACATATTAATAATTTATATCAAATAAATTTATTAAGAATTTATAAAACTTACTAATATCTATATTATTTGGAGGAAATAAAAATATGAAAGTTCGTATAGCCATACCTTCTAAGGGCAGAATTAGTGGACCTTCTGTATCCTTACTAGAAAAAGCAGGTATTGGATTAACAGATAATTCTAGTCGTAAATTATTTTCCAATACATTCGATCCTGAAATAAGTGTGATGTTTACACGTGCTGCAGATATTCCAGTATATGTGGCAGATGGGGCTGCAGACATAGGAATAACTGGTTTTGATTTAACACAAGAAAAAAATGTTGATGTTGAATTTCTTGATGATTTAAAATTTGGAGCAACACGTCTTGTTGTAGCAGCACCTGAAAATTCTGATTTTAATACAGTTGATGATTTAAAAAATGTTAAAATTGTTGCAACAGAATTTCCACATTTAACACAGAAATACTTTGAAGAAAAAAATATAAATGCCACTATAATGCCATTAAGTGGAGCTACAGAGGTTGCACCACTAATTGGTGTTGCAGATGTTATTGCTGATTTAACAAGTACTGGTACAACACTAAAAATGAATCATCTACATGAAATAGATACTATCATAAACAGTAGTGTTAGATTAATTGCAAACAAAGAAAGCTTAAAAACAAAGTATGAAAAGATAGAAGCTATTAGAACAGGTATTCTTGGCGTGCTCCATGCTGAACGTAAAAAATTAATAATGGCAAATGTACATAAATCAAATCTTGATGATATAAAAAGTGCAATGCCTGGTATGAGTGGACCAACAGTATCTGAGGTATATGGTGATGAAAATATGGTTGCAGTTCACTCTGTTATCTCAGAAACAGAAGTTTTTGAAACTATAAATAAATTACGTAAAATTGGTGCAAAGGATTTACTAGTACTACCAATTGAAAGAATATTAGAAAATAAATAGGATATTAACAACTACGATTAATATGAAATATATTAGATATATGGCTTCCAACAAAGAACATGTTGGAATAATAAAAGATGATATTATATATGATTTAGATTATTCATGTATTATTGATGCAATAGCACATGAAGATGAAATAGATATAAATGAATCTACAACAACACATAGATTAGAGGAGGTAGATGTACTACCACCAACAAATCCTTCTAAGATTGTTTGTGTAGGCCTAAATTATAAAGATCATGCTAAAGAATTAAATATGGAACTTCCAGATGAACCTTTATTATTTATGAAACCATCAACTTCTGTTATATCAACAAATAGTGCTATTATCTATCCAAGTACTACAAACATGCTTGACTTTGAAGGAGAACTTGGAATTGTAATATTAGAAAAAGTATCTCCATGTGATAATGGTACTTGTAATGTTGCATACACTATTGTTAATGATGTAACAGCAAGGGATCTTCAAAGTAAGGATGGGCAATGGACACGTTCAAAAAGTTATGATACATTTTGTCCATGTGGACCAGTAGTTGTTACAGGTATAGATTCATCAAATCTTAATATAAAAACTATGGTTAATAATGATATAAAACAAGAATCAAATACAAAAAATATGATATTTTCTCCATTAGAATTAGTAAAATATATCTCAAATATAATGACATTAAATCCAGGAGATATAATTGCATCAGGAACACCACCTGGTGTGGGTCACTTGGATGTGGGAGATACTGTTGTTGTTGAAATTGATGAAATGGGAAGTTTAGTTAATATTGTTAAATAAAAAAAAATTAAATATAGGGGTTATTTAATGGAAATTAAAGAGTATACATGTGATGTGTTAGTAATAGGTTCTGGCGGTGCTGGATGTAAATGTGGAATTGTAGCAAGTAAAGAGGGTCAGGATGTAATCATTGTATCTAAAGGTTTAACATTTAAATCTGGTTGTACAATGCTTGCAGAAGGAGGTTACAATGCAGTATTTGGGTATGTTGATGATGAAGATTCACTTCAACTACATATTCAAGACACACTTAAGGGTGGAGCATTTCTCAATGACTTAAAACTCGTATATAAATTAGTTACTGAATCACCAAAAAGACTTGTTGAACTTGAATCATATGGTTCATTATTTGACAGACAAGAAGATGGTCGTTTAAATCAAAGAGCATTTGGAGGACAATCCTATCGTAGAACTTGTTTTAAAGGGGATCAAACTGGTCATGAAATGATGGTTGGACTTAAAGAAGAAGTTATACGTGAAGGTGTAGAAACACATGGAGAAATAATGATTACAAAATTATTATTTGATAAAAATCATACAAAAATTGTTGGAGCAATGGGTTTTTCACTACAGGATAGTTCAATAGTAATATATCATTCAAAGACTACTGTTATTGCTTCTGGTGGATGTGGATGGTTATATCCTGTTACATCAAATGCTTTACAAAAAACTGGTGATGGTATTATGATGGCATATGATGTTGGAGCAGATGTTATGGATATGGAAATGGTACAATTCCATCCAACAGGTATGTTGTCTCCAAAATCCAGAAGAGGTGTTTTAATTACTGAGGCTGTTCGTGGTGAAGGGGGTTATTTAATTAACACTAATAATGAACGTTTCATGATAAATTATGATCCACGTCAGGAACTTGCAACTAGGGATATTGTTGCAAGATCTATCTATACTGAAATTCAGGAAGGTCGTGGAACTAATGATGGGGGAGTATATTTATCTGTAACACACCTACCAGATAGTCAGGTTCATAAGAAATTACAAACTATGGTTCAGCAATTTAAGGATGTTGGCGTGGATATTACAAAAGAACCAATGGAAGTAGCACCTACTGCTCATCATTTTATGGGTGGTGTTAGAATTAACACCGACTGTGAAACAAATATTGAAAACTTGTATGCTGCAGGTGAAGCATCTTCTGGTGTGCATGGAGCAAATAGGTTAGGTGGTAATGCATTGGCTGATACTCAAGTATTTGGTCATATTGCTGGTTTAAGTTCTGCAAAACAGGCACAAAATACCAAACTTGAAACTCCAGATGAAGATATGATTTCTTCTGAAATTTCACGTATTGAAGCTATATGTTCTGAAGGAAAATATCGTCCACAAGATATTAAGACTAAAATACAAGAAATAATGTGGAAGCATGTTGCAATTGTTCGTGATGAAACAGGTTTAAAACAAGCAGAAATTGAATTAAATAAACTTGAAGAAATGACTTCTAACATGAATGTTTCTAAAATAAGAGAATACAACGATGATTTAGTAGTAGCTCTAGAAGTTATAAGTATGATAAAACTCGCTAAATTAATAGTAAAATCAGCTCTACTACGTAAAGAGAGTAGAGGAGCACATTATCGTATAGATTATCCTGAACGTAACGATAAAGAATATCTTAAAAGCTTCATATTAAATAAAAATGGAGAAATTAAAACAGTAGAAAGAGGTCTATTTACAGATTATTAAATAGTAATCTCTAACTTAATCTTCTTTTTATTTATTTAATGAATATTCTAATTTTGATTTTACAATATGATTTATTACTTAAGATTAATTCATAACCTCATTTATCATGATATATATTTAAAAATAGACAGATATTAGTATAGTAATCAAAGGTATTAAAAATAAGAATCAATGGTATTATTTTATTATTTTCTCATAAATTCATTATAAAATATGGTTGTAAATAATTTAAAAAAAGAGTAATAATGAAATATAGTATCTCATTATTATATGACTTTTACTAAAAGTGTAATGGTTTTATTCTAATTATTTTCTAATGCACTCATAGTACTAAGGATTTTATGATCATCTTCAGGTTTTGCTTGTAATTGTAATCCTACAGGAATGTTGTCTACAAGTCCAGAATTCATACTACTTGCAGGAATACCTGTGATGTTAGCAAGTACTGTTAATACATCATAAGCATACATATCCATAGTTTCTATTTCTTCACCGATTTTATGTGGTAATTTTGGTACTGTAGGTCCAGCAATTACATCAACATCATTTAATAATTCATTAAATTCATTTCTAATAAGTGATCTTGCTTGTAGTGCTTTATTATAATATTTTCCACTGAATTCTTTTTGACTAATATATGAACCAATTTCTATTCTACGGGCTACTTCAGCACCACATACTTCTTCTATTCTTTCACCATATTTACGTCCATCATATTTTCTTGTTGCTGAGAAAAACTCAACATAGTTTATAAGATAATAGGTAGGTAATCCAAGATTAATATCTTCAAAGCTCAATTCTTTAATCTCTGCTCCGAGGGAGGTCATATCATCAATGGATTTATTTATTTGGGATGTTATTTTATCATCAGTTATGTCCATAAATTCCTTTACAACACCAATTGTTTGACCTTCAAGTGTGGAATTTGTTGTATCTTTTAGGAAATCTTCTGGTTGTTTATTTATTGTTGTTGTATCGTATGGATCATATCCACATATAACATTAAGCATTAATCCAATACCTGTTGTATCGTTTGCAAATGGACCTATTTGGTCTAAACTCATTGCAAGATCAAGTAATCCTTGTCTTGATACCATACCATATGTAGGTTTAAATCCCATTACTCCACAGTGTGATGCAGGATTTCTTATTGAACCACCAGTATCAGATCCAAGTGTTATATCACACATATTTGCTGCAATTGCTGCTGCTGAACCTCCACTTGATCCTCCAGGAATATGTCCTGGTGCTTTTGGATTGTTTGTAGGACCATACATTGAGGTTTCTGTGGAACTACCTGCTGCAAACTCATCCATATTTGTTAGACCAATAATTACTCCATCTTCATCAAGTATACGATTAATTACAGTTGCATTGTAACTTCCATAATAGTTTTTGAGTGTAGGGGAAGCTGCAGATATTATGAAATCTTCTACATTTATGTTACTTTTTATACCAATAACGAGTCCAGCTAATTTTCCAGTTTCTTCATTATTTTTAATTCTTTTATCTATATCTTCAGCTGTTTTTCTTGCTTTTTCTATATCTAATTGTACAAATGCATTAATATCATCATTTTTTTCTTCTATGGTACTATACATTTGTTCAAGGTTTTCAGTTGCTGTTATTTCTTGTTGTTTAATTGCTTCAACTTTTTCTATTACTTTCATATGTTCACCTTTAGTAAAAATTCATGAAATCATAACTTTTTCATTAAATAATTATATGTATAATATATTTCATTAAAGAAATTAATATAATTTAATATTATTATATAATGAAAGATTTTTTTAAGTAGGAGCTTATTTTTTTTATGTTTTTAGTGTATGTGGAATTAATTTCTTTTAGTTTTGTATGTATATTGTTATTTTTTTTAATAAAATAAGTCAAATTTATAAAGACTAAAAATTATATATTATAAACAATAACAAGATTGTGCTTTAAAAAAAGTTAATTAAATGTAAAAAATTATAGTCTTATACTCACATATGAAACTATTTTTGACATTAATATTTTAAATCTTAAGTAATAAGTACTCCTTGTTAGATGTAAAAATAATGTGAAGATATATGCATATCTTTATTTTATAGAAACATTTAAAAACAACAATGTTGATATTTATAAACATTAAAAAATGATTGAGTTTTTTAAAATTTAATGTTAAAAACTCAGATATATTATAATATATTTTTAAAAGGTGAACACATGGATCTTATAGAAAATTTAAAAGCAGCTTTAAATGGCGAAGAAGTAGAAAAAGTACCAGCAATAAGTGCAACAGCAGCAGCAGTTGAAGAAGCATTCCCTGCAGCTAACGTATCCTGGCCAGAAGCACACAAAGATGCTGAACAAATGGCAAGATTAGGTATATCCTTACACGAACAAGCAGGATTAGAATGTGCTAGAGTACCTTTCGACTTAACAGCTGAAGCAGAAGCATTTGGTTGTGAAGTAGATTTAGGTGATATGGAAAACACTCCTACATTAAGATCACACGATATTGTAGATGATGTAGAAGACTTAGAAGTACCTGATGACTTTGTAAACAATGGTAGATTACCTGTAATCTTAGAATCTATAGAAATCTTAAAAAATGAATACCCTGAAGTACCTGTAATTGTAGGTATGGCTGGTCCTTTCACTTTAACTGGTCACTTATTAGGTGTAGAAGATTTAGTAAAAATGTTAAAAACTGACAGTTTCGTAGTAGAAGACGCAGTTGAAATAGCATTAGAAGCACAAACAGAATTAGTTCAAGCTTTCAATGAATCTGGTGTAGATGTAATTGCTGTAGCAGACCCAACATCTTCCCCTGAATTATTAGATCCTAATGATTTCAGTGAATTTGCACAACCTGCATTAGAAGATTTATCTGCTGAAATGGAAACAGAAAGTATCTTACACATCTGTGGTAACTCAAGACCTATTCTTGAAGAAATGTTAGACTGTGGATTCAGTGGAATTTCTGTAGAAGAAGCAGTTGACATGACAGAAGCTCAACAAGTAAGAGCAGAAACTGGTGCTGAAACTGTAATGGTAGGTAACGTCTCAACAAGTCAAACTTTATTCAGTAAACCTGTAGAAGAAGTAAAAGCTGAAGTAACACAAGCATTAGAAAAAGGTGTAAATGTATTAGCACCAAGTTGTGGTATTGCACCTAAATCACCTTTAGCAAACTTAAAAGCATTCGTTGAAGCAAGAGATGAATTCTATCAATAAGTAGATTAATTCTACTTTTAATCTTTTTTTATTTTTTTTTGAATACTATTTTTACAGTTTGATATTAATGGTATAGAAAATCTATATTCATGTAATGTTTTAATTTATATCTTGTTTTAGAAAAAAATTTTTATTTTAAAAAGGAGGTTATGGATTAAATTATTATAAATTTAGTCCTTTATATTGAATCCTACAAGTATTGATGCAAGTTTTGGGTCATCTTCAAAGTTAAATACTTCTTTTAAGTATAAATCAGCCAATGGGTCTGGACTACTGGATACTACATCACATGTATCTTCAAGTTCTTCAACTTCAATAAATTGTACTGGTGGAAGAAGAAATGCTTGTTTTGTAGGGTTTTTTTCAAGATTTTCTGTTTTCAAATCTTCTTCAATATCTTTTTGATCTTTTAGTAATACAAAGTCCGGATTGATGAATTTAGCTTTTTCATCTTCTTTATATTTCTTTTTTTGATTGTTACTTACAATTTCTTCTCCTAGAAGGTTTCCCTTATTATCTACTAGTTGAACAGTTGCAGTTGGAGGTGGTCTAAAAGATGCATTTTTTATTATTGCAACAGTGTAATCTCTGTTAAGACATTCATTAACTCCCATGTTTATTACAGGAATTAACTCTCCAGCCTTATCCATTTCTATTTTTAGTACATTTTTACGTACTTCATCAGTTAATACTCCAACATCTAATACTCCACGTAGGGGATTTATTGTATCAATTACTTCCTGAAGTACTTCTTCCGGTTTTTTACTCATTTAATCATCTCTTGATATTATATTATATATTATTTAAATGATGGTTATATATAATTTATATAGGTAGTATTTTCTAAATGGTTCATTTTAATGGTTTATGTCCTAAATTTTATGCAAGGTTTTCTAATAATAACTGATATTAAGTTATTACTAATTACTAATAGTACTCTATAAAATAGGTTAAAATAGAATAATAGTAGGTTATTTTGATAAAAAAAAGTTTAAAATCTAATATAAATTATAAATAAACATAAAATCATGGATATTATTCCTTAGAAATATCTCATTTGATTTATTTATTTTTAATAAAATTTAATAAAATCATAAATTTAAATATTACTTTATCATTTTTCAAGTATTTGGAATTAAAAATAGGTTATATATTATATACCTAAAAGGGCTATAGTAATAACTATGTGGGTATAA
>NZ_MAIF01000107.1:0-16940 GCF_001729395.1 Methanosphaera sp. A6
GTTTTTAGTTCTATAATTTATAAAAAGTAGGTTAAAATGTATTTTTTGTATAAAATAAGTTGAAATACTCTATATTTAGTTTTTTTAGAGAAATAAAAAAATTAATTATAATAAAAAAAGTATTATCTTTTAAAAAAATTTTAAAAAAGAAATATTATAAAAATACTTCTCTATCTATTTGCTTAATCTTATTTCGATTGCTGATACGTTGGAGGAGGTTCCTTCGTTTCCAACAATTTCTTCAGTACTTATGTCGATGCTTTTTACATCAACATCAGAAATAAATCTGTTTCTTACTATTTCAGCAACATCTACAGCTCTGCTTATAGCTCGGCCTCTTGCTTTTAGTATAACTTCTGTTACTCCGCTGTTCATTTGTGTTACTACAGCTAATACATAGTTCATTACTGGTTTGTTTCCAATGTATACAATATTTTCTTCTGCCATTTCAGTTCCTCCGTATAAAGTGACTATAATTATATAGTTATTAATTAATTTATAACTTAATATATTTAATATTAACGTTTTAGACTTATTCTTTCTCTATTATCCATAACTCATACTTAATTTCTAAGCATTAATAATTTGTTAGTTGAGCTAAGAATTGCATCAATACTTGCTTTTACAATATCCTCATCTGTTGCTCTACCAGTAGCTTTATTTCCATTTTCATCAACAGTTATAACAAATACTTCACCTAATGCATTGGTTCCACCTGTTATAGCTTCAATATGGTATTCTTCTAATTCAATATGTACAACTTCATTGATAAGTGATTGTATAGCATTTAATGCTGCATCTACAGGACCAACACCTGTTTCTGCACGATATTTAATTTCACCATCTAAATCTAGTTTTACAGTAGCTGTTGGTAGTGTACTGTCTCCTGTCATAACACTTATACCACAGAGTTTTATTCTTTCTTCTGTAGGTTTTCCTTGTATTGCCTCAGCAATAGATCTAAAATCAAGATCTGTAATAGTTTTACCAGCATCTCCTAATGATTTTATTTTTCTAAATAATGTGTTGAATTGTTCATCATTTAATTTAATGTTGTATTCATCAAGTTTTGCTCTAACAGCATTAGCTCCTGTTAATTTACCAAGAACAATTCTTCTTTTATGTCCTACTTCTTCTGGATTTAAAGCTTCATATGTTTCACTATTTGCAAGAATTCCCTGTACATGTATTCCAGCTTCATGAGCAAATGCATTTTCTCCAACTATTGCTTTGTTAGGTGGCATTTTAACTCCAGTAATTCTTGAAACTGTTTCGGAGGTATTTACAAGTAATTTTGAGTTGATGTTTGTATTTATGTCATAGAATTTATGTAAGGACATTACAATTTCTTCAAGTGAAGCATTACCTGCTCTCTCTCCAAGACCATTTATTGTACATTGTGCTTGTTTTGCTCCAGCTTCTATAGCAGCAAGTGTATTTGCAACTGCAAGTCCAAAGTCATTGTGACAGTGTACACTAATTGGTACATTAATTTCTTGTCTTAGATTTGTAATTAATTCATTCATTTTTCCAGGTCTTGTAACACCAACAGTATCTGGTACATTGATTTTATCTACTTTAGCATCTTGTACAGCACCAAATACTTTAAGTAGGTAGTCTAGTTCAGTTCTTGTAGCATCTTCACATGAAAATTCTGCTATAATTCCATGGTCTTTAATGTATTCAACAGCAGTAACTGCTTTATCAAGAATTTCTTCCTTGGACATTTTTAATTTATAATCCCTATGGAGTGGTGATGTTCCTATAAATGTGTGAATATAGTCTGCATCAGCATCTATTGCTTTATCAATATCTTTGGTTAATGCTCTGGCAAGACCACTAATTTGAGCATTTAATCCTAATTTACTTGCTTCTTTAAATGTTTTTTGTTCACCAAGTGATGCTGCAGGAAAACCCAATTCGATAACATCTACTCCAAGTTTATCTAATTTTTCAGCTATTGTTATTTTTTCATCAGTTGTTATCGTAACACCAGGTGTTTGTTCACCGTCTCTTAGAGTGGTGTCATATATCATAACATCTGATGGTGGGTTAAAAGTCATTTTATTTTTCACTCCTATAATATTATACTTATATATTATTTCTGTTATTTTATATAATATTATCTAATATGCTTTTTAAAAAAAGTATTAAAAAATTAAATTGATTTTAAATCAATAAAAACCATAATTTATAAGTTAAAATAGGTATCTTCTCTTTAAATCTTTATTTTTAATATAATAACTCATATTTTTCTATTAGAAAAATAACTATAAAAATAATTAGATTGTATTATATAACTATTTTATAACAATAAAATGAGGATTATGTATGAGTGAAACAACAAGTATATTAATTAAAGATACCACTATTTTATCAGATAAAATAAAAAAAGCATCCATATTAATTGTAGATAATACTATTGAAGAGATAAGTAATGATTTATCAGTGACTGATGCAAGTAAAGTTATTGATGGAACAAATAAGATAACAATGCCTGGCCTTGTTAACACACACTCTCATGTGGCAATGACACTGCTTAGAGGAGTAGGTGATGATGAAGAATTACAAACATGGCTTAATGATTATATATGGCCTAAAGAAGCAAAACTGGATGAAAAATTAGTATATGCTGGTTCAAAGTTGGCAATGGCTGAAATGATAAAAACAGGTACAACAACTTTTAATGATATGTATTTCTATATGGAAGAAACTGCAAAGGCAGTTGAAGAATCAGGAATAAGGGGAGTTTTAGGTTATGGTATGATTGATCTTTTTGATGATGAAAAAAGAAAACAAGAAATTAAAGCAACAAAAAATCTTATAAAAAACTCACACAATACTGCTAATGGTAGAGTACAAGTAGCAGTAGCACCGCATGCTCCATATACTTGTTCTAAGGAATTATTAAGTGAATCTAAAAAATTAGCTAATAAACATAATCTAAAATTACATATACATGTTTCAGAAACACAACAAGAAGTAAATGATTTAGAAAAACAGAGAAATCAAACACCATTTGAATATTTGGATAGTATAGATTTGCTTGATGAAAATACTATTGCAGCACATGGAGTATGGACAACAGATAATGAAATGAAACTTCTTAAAGAAAAACAAGTATCCATATCACATAATCCATCAAGTAATATGAAATTAGCATCAGGTATTGCACCAGTTAGTAAATATATTAAAAATGATATTAATGTAGCAATAGGTACTGATGGAGTATCTTCAAATAACAATCTAGACATGTTTAGTGAAATGAAACTAACAGCACTTCTACAGAAAGTAAATACTATGAATGCAAAAACACTACCAGCACAAGCAACATTCAATATGGCAACAGAGAATGGTGCTAGAGCATTAGGTATAAATACAGGTTCTATAAAAGAAGGTAAACTAGCAGATATTGTACTTGTTAATATGAATGTTCCACATATGATACCTGTTAGAAATCCATTAAGTAACATAATATACTCAGCATTAGGTAGTGATGTTGATACAGTAATATGTGATGGACAACTACTTCTAGAAGATAAGAAATTATTAACAATCAATGAAGAAGATGCTATTTATGATGCAAAATTAGCAGCACAACAGCTATAAAAAAAAGTATATGCTGGAAGCATATCTATTTAGCATATTCTCCAATACTTGAGAACTTCTCAATAATATCTTCTTTTTTTAATTCTTTTTGTGGTATGGATGTTATGTATTTATAATCATCATAATTTTCTGCAAAAAGTAAATCAAGATAATCTATTCCATGCATAATATATGAATTTCTAATATATCTTGTTTTAAGATTTTTAGAATAGAATGTAGTATTGTATTTAGCATCCAATTGTTGTGCAAGTATTTTGAAATTTCTTTGTATATGGTATGGCTTTAGTATGGGCTCCACAGGGCTTTCTGATTCAAAGATGTATGTTATATGATACTTTGAATACTTTATTAAGTCTTGTGCAAGAGAGGATGGTATTATCATATGTCGTTCTTTAGATTTTCTTCTAACTGTTATTATAACATGGCCCTCTGATGTTTTATATTTCAATTGTCTTTTTTTAAGTTGTAAAGCTTCAGTTAATCTAATACCTGTATATGCAAGAAGTCTTATAATTAATGAGTCTAGAGTGTTTGTTGTATCTTCTAGAATAATACTAATTTCTCGAGGTGTAAGATAATTTATGGGTTTTTCTTTTGTTTTTAAAAGCTTTAATTTTCCCACATAGATGTCTGTATAATCATTGAAAAATGATTTTACAATTATAAGTTGTTGATTTATGGTTTTTGGATGTATGTATCGTTTTAGAAGAAATGATTTGTATTTATATATTGTTGGATATATGTTGTCTTGAGTTATATTTGTATTTTCTGTTTTTTTTATGAATTTAAGAAATAGATTTAGGCAACTTGAATAGGTATTTCTTGTATTTTCATTTTTTATTTCATTTACATAGTTTAATATGACATTTTTATTTATAATCATATTCATCACATGGTATGTGTATTTAGTTATATATATATAGAATATGTTCTTGATTTAAATATATTTTTTATAAATAAGTTGTAATTATTAAAAGTTATAAAATATATTCTAAAAAAAAGTAATAGTTAGATTTAATTAATCTAACCTAAAAGATTATTTAATCCAGAATAGGATATAAATTGTGCAAATTCAGATGCTGGAACAGCTTTTATATTTCCTTGACTATACTGTTCAATTCCTGCTTGAATAAGAGCTCCTTTATTGTTATTTTTCTTAGCAGAATCAATAATTCCCTGTGCTAAGTTTTCTATAGCATCTCCACGAGTTGCACCATTATTTGATTGATCTTCTCTTAAAAAATCAATAGAACTTACATTTTCAACCAACTGACCATTTGAATATACAGGACCTACTGCATTAATCATAGCATCAATTGCTGTTGGTGTTACTACTAAAACCATATCTGTTTTCATACCTGTATGATATTCAACAATTTCCTGTGCAATCTTTGTCCCGTTTTCTAAGTCACTACTCCATAGTGAGTCATGTAAATACCATCTTGTAAGGCCTTCTGCTTGCATATCAGGTGTTGGAGTTAATGTTGGATGAGCAAGACCGCCTGGATATACTGGTGTCACATTACCCAGTTTTCCATTATTAACATTAACAACAAATGCCATATCAACTGAACCTACACCAGGTCTATTTTCAGAAGGATCACTACATAGTATGAGTATGTTATGCTCTCCTTTAAATGTTTTTTGTCCTTGCTGGTAATTTAGAAATAAATATACTCCAAATATTACAATAATAGCAAGTATGGCCAGTAATATTATTTTCTTTTTTGAAACCATATAATCATCCTATATATTATTATATATACTTCTTTGAATAATATTATTAAAATATATTTACATTCTAATGATATATTAAATTAATTAATAATAACATACATAATGTAACACAGAACTATTTATTAAATCTAATATTAGATAATAAATACATAATTATGAATAATTGGAGGTAATTATCTTGAAAATACCACACATATTTGATGAGGATATAGAAAGAATAAGGGAGCTTAGAAATGAAGTATCTGATTCAAAAAACATCTTTAAAGACAAAGTATCCTCTGTTTTAAAAAGTTCCATTAAAAATAAGAAAGTTCTATCAAAACAGGAAAGGAAAGAAGTATCTTTAAAAATATTAAATGATAATAAATCCCATGAAATACCATTAAACAAAAAACTACCTCTAGTTTCAATAATTATTAAAGCAACACATAAAAACTATCTATTAAATCTATTAAACACATTTTCTACACTGGATACATATTATTCGAACTATGAATTAATTATAATTCATAACATGAAAGATGATCTTTTAAAATACATAGATAATAAGAAAGATGTTATTTTAGTGTCCTGTGAAGATAAATCATTAACACAAGCAGAAAATGAGGCATCACATAAATCTAAGGGTGAATATTTATTATTTATTGATGATGATACTATACCCTTCGATGGATTTTTAAATCATATGGTAAATACAATGCTTACAAAAGAAAATGTAGGTGTTGTAGGTTCACGTTTAATTTATCCAGAATTAAAACTCAATAGAACCAAAAGTTATAAAGTTGCACATGAAGGAATCTATTTTAGGGAAAAAAATAACCTTATAGAAACATACAATAAAAATGATGGAAGAAGATATTATACAGCAGATGAAGAAGAATGTGAAGTAATAGCAACTTCATCAGTTGCATTTTTAGTTAAAAAATCAGTACTTATGGGTGTAGGTGGATTTAATGAGAATTATGTTGAATTTTATGAAGTAATAGATTTATGTTTAAGACTACATAAAAAAGATTATAAAAACTATTATAATCCAAAAGTAATGTTATATCATTTTTGTCTTGAAAATCATGATGTGGATGTATTTGAAAGGGATAAAAAAATATTTATCAACACATGGAATAAATACATCTTACATAATCTATTAAAAGATAAATTATATGCAAATTATCTCTTCTCAGATAAGGCATTAACAGTAGCATTAGTTGTTACACAAAGTGTCTGTGAAACAACAGCCGGAGACTTTTTCACAGCAATAACACTTGCACATAACTTGAAAGATTTTGGATGGAATATTAAATTCTTATCACAGCACCCCTCAAAGTATGAGAGAAATTGGTATCATTTAGATGATGATATTGATGTTGTAATATCCTTGCTTGATAGATATAATCTAAGAAAAATAGAATCAAATAGAAAATCACTCATAAAAGTAGCATGGATACGTAACTGGTTTGAAAGGTGGATGAAACTCTCATATCTTGATGATTATAACATAATACTCTCAAGTAGTAAAAAAGCATGTGGTGTTATTGGAGAAAAAATAGATAGAAAAGTATATTTCTATCCACTAGCAACAGATTCAACTATTTTCAATGAAAAACTACAACCTAACAATGAATATATTTGTGATTACTGTTTTACTGGAAGTTATTGGAAGTCAGATAGAGAGATTATATCGGCTCTTTGTCCTGATAATATAGATTATACATTTAATTTATATGGAGCAAATTGGGATAAGATTCCAAGTCTTAAAAAGTATCATAAGGGTTTTATAAAATATGATGATATTCCACAGGTTTATGCTTCTACAAAGATAGTACTTGATGATGCAAATCATGTTACACGAGGCTGGGGATCAGTAAATAGTCGTGTATTTGATGCATTTGCATCTGGATGTTTAGTACTTACGAATGGAACAATGGGAAATACTGATTTATTTAATGGTATGATACCTGAATATCATTCAAAGGAAGAATTACAAGATAAACTTAATTATTATATGGAACATACCCATGAAAAAGAGAAAATAGTGCAGGAGATACAGGAAATTATACTTGAAAAACACACCTATAAACACAGAGCAACTAAATTAAAAAGTCTTCTTAACTTCTATATACATAAATATACTGATTAATTCAATTCTTCTTTTTTTATTTTATATGTTAAAGTAATAGGTATATGTCTTATTTTTTGAAAAACTACTTATTATTACTTCTTTTTTATTATTTAAATATAGAAATATATAATATACTAGAATAATATATCTAATAATTAATTGGATTATTAAACATATTTATTATTAATGCTTTAATATGAATTGTTTAATTCTCTTTTCAGTGTATAATGACGTGGAGCATTATAATATGGGAATGAATAATATATATGAAAAAATTACTAATTTTTACAAGTATAAATCCTTACTTAGTGAATTAGTACAAAGAGATATTAAAATAAAATATAGAAGGTCTGTTCTAGGTATTTTATGGAGTTTTCTAGATCCATTATTATCAATGATTGTATTAACAATAATATTTTCAACATTATTTTCAAAAACTATTCCTAATTATCCAGTATATTATCTTAGTGGAATGTTAACATATGCTCTGTTTAGGGGAGGATCAACCGCTGCTATGCGTTCACTTGTAAGTTCGTCAGGTATATGGAAAACAATTTATGTTCCAAAGTATTTATATGTATTATCAGCAGTTTTATCAAATTTTGTAACTTATGTTTTATCATTAGTAATTTTATTTGCAATAATGTTAATAATGAAAGTACCATTTACAATATATATAATATTTGCAAGTTTACCAATACTAGCAGTTTTAATGTTTACTACAGGTGTGGGACTTGTTATGGGAACTTTAAATGTGTTCTTTAGAGATATGCAACATTTATATAGTGTACTTACACTAGTTTTAATGTATGCTTTACCTATATTCTATCCAGCAAGTATTGTTCCTGTACAATTTAGGTTTATACAAGACTTCAATCCATTATATCATATGCTTGTATGTATAAGATCTTGTTTCTTGTATGGAACATTATATCCAATATCATCATTGATTATTTCATTAGTATCAGGTCTTGTATTTCTGGTATTAGGACTGTTCTTATTATATAAATTTCAGGATAAATTTGTATTATATGTATAAATATTTTGTAGGAGGAAAGTGTTTTGGATAAAAATAAGGTAGTTATTGATGTGGAAGATGTGGCTATGAAATTTAATTTAGGCCAGGAAAAAACAGATAACTTTAAGGAATTTGTAATTAAAGCACTGAAAAAAGAACTTCTTTTTCAGCCATTTTGGGCATTAAAAGGAGTTTCATTTAAGATTCATAAGGGTGAAAAGGTAGCATTCATAGGTTCAAATGGTGCTGGAAAAAGTACATTATTAAAAATCATAGCAGGAGTTATGAAACCAACAGAAGGTTCTGTTGAAGTACATGGTCGTATAGCACCACTTTTAGCACTAGGAGCAGGTTTTGATTATAATTATACTGGTAGTGAAAATATTTTCCTTAATGGATCTTTTCTTGGATACTCTAAACAATATATGCATGATAAGTATGATGAAATAGTTGAATTTTCAGAAATTGGTGATTTTATTGATGTTCCTGTAAAAAACTATTCATCAGGTATGAAATCTCGTCTAGCATTTTCAATAGCAACAACAGTAAAATCTCAGATACTTATATTAGATGAAGTATTGTCTGTGGGTGATGCAGCATTTAAGGCTAAATCAACTAAAAGAATGAAAGAAATGATGGCTGGGGATGTTACATTACTATTTGTATCACATTCAATCTCTCAAGTAAAAGAATTATGTGATAGAGCAATATGGCTTGATCATGGAAAAGTACTTATGGATGGAGAAGTTAATGAAGTCTGTGATAAATACCTTGAATTTGTAAGAAATAAATAGATTCTATATCTATTCTATTTTTCTTAAGAAAAAAACTTTTTTTTAGGTTTTGTTATAATGAACAAATCAGATAATAAAATAACAGTTATAATTCCCAATTATAATAATCAGAAATTATTAGCAAATCTACTTGAATCACTAAAACAAGTTACATTACCTCATGATATTATTATTGTAGATAATGCATCAAGTGATAATAGTACTACATATATTAAAACTAATTTTCCAGAGATTACTTTAATAGAAAACAAAACAAACACTGGTTTTGCTCATGCTGTAAATCAGGCAATAAAAATTGCTACAACAGATTATGTGTTACTTCTAAATAATGATACTATTGTAACAGAATCTGCATTTAAAAACATGTTTGATTTAATTAGTACTGACTCATCAATCTTTTCAGTCACATCTAAAATGATTCAAAAACATAATCCAAATTTAATTGATGATACAGGAGATGAATATTCAATCATGGGTTGGACAAAAAAAAGAGGATTTAATCATTCTGTATCTGAATTTACACAAAGTGGTGAAGTATTTGGGGCATGTGCAGGAGCAGCACTATATAGGCGGCTTGTTTTTCTAGAAATAGGTTATTTTGATGAAAATTTTGAAAGCTATGTTGAAGATGTGGATATAAGTATAAGGGCAAGACTCTATGGATACACTTCATACTACTGTGCTGATGCTATTATATATCACTATGGTAGTGCAACATCTGGTTCTAAATATAATTCATTTAAGGTAAGAATATCTGCAAGAAACAACATATATCTATTATACAAGAATCTATCATTATGGATGAAGATAGTTAATTTTATTTTCATAGTAATGGGTATTGTTATTAAATACTTATACTTCTATAGAAAAGGTTATGGTCAAGATTATATTGGTGGTGTATGTGAGGGTTTTAGAACAAGAAAACAATTAGATAAAATAGAAGGTGTTTCCTTTAAGAATTATCTTAAATTAGAATTATTATTAATAAAAAATACTTTTAAATATTTATCATAACAAAGGTGGGAGAATGGATCTTTCAATTATCATAGTTAATTATTGCACATATCAACTAACAAAACAGGCAATTGATTCACTAATAGATACTATTGAGGGTATTAGTTATGAAATTATTGTAGTGGATAATGCATCAGGTGATGATAGTTTAAATAGACTCATAAAAGACTATGAAAATACTTCTTTTGTATCATTCATTCCAAATAACAACAATGATGGTTTTGCTGTGGCAAATAATATTGGTTTTAGAGCTTCATGTGGGGACTATATTTTACTTCTTAATAGTGATGTTGTAGTAGGTGATAAAACAATTATTTCATCACTTAATTTTATTAAAAAAGATGAAACTATTGGTGCTCTGGGATGTAAAGTACTACTTCCAGATAATACTCTTGATAAGGCATGTAGAAGATCTTTTCCAACTCCTCTTGTTTCATTCTATAGAATGGTGGGTTTATCTAGGTTATTCCCAATGAGTAAACAATTTAATAAGTATAATTTATCATATCTTGATGAAGATGATGTATACTCTGTTGATTGTATTGTTGGAGCATTCATGTTAATAAGAAAAGATGTGTATGAATTATGTGGTGGACTTGATGAATCATATTTTATGTATGGTGAAGATATAGATTTATGTTACAATATTAAAGAATTGGGATATGATGTTGTATACTATGGTAAAAAAGAAGTAATTCATTATAAGGGGGCAAGTGGTTCAAATAAACGTTTATTATATGAATTCTATAATTCAATGAATATCTTCTATAATAAACATTATAGGGATAAGTACAATCCATTAATTAACCTAGTAATGTATATTGGTATTTGGACTATGTACTATGTTAAATTACTGATTTTTCACATAAAACAACACATATAGTACTTACTTTTTTTTTATTTATTTTTTGAATAATTTTTATTATCCATAAAAAACATATATTAAAATAATAGGAGTTTGTGTTATGATACGAGAAAATCAAAATGTTTTTAATATATGTAATGTTTTACTAGATATTCTAGTATTGGTTATATCAGTGTTTTTCTTGTATCATACATCAATGATACAACATAGGTATCCAATATCATTTTATTATACAACACTACTTTCTCTATTTATATTATTAATACCTAGTTATCTGTTCTTATATTATGAATTTAAATTATACACACCTCAAAGAACAAATAGAAGTATTTTTTCAGAATCATCAAAAATTTTACAAGTAAATTTCTTTGAATATTTATTTTTATCAGCAATGTGTTATATGGAATTTTTAAATGTTTCAGCAGATTTTCTAATTAGTTTTTTAGTAATTAATTCTATTTTAGCAGTAATAGAACGCTCTATTATTAGAGGATTTCTAAGATTACTTAGAAGTAAGGGTTTTAATATAAAATATGTTCTAGTTATTGGTGCAGGAGAAGTTGGAAGAAATCTTGTAGAAACTATAAAAATTAACACATACTTAGGATATAAAGTTATAGGCTTTCTTGATGATAATGTAATAGGTACTGTTAATGATGTTAAGGTAATTGGAAAAATAAATACTTTAGAATCGATACTAGATACACACATGATTGATAGAGTTATTGTAAGTATTGCACCACGTCATTATAAGACATTAGAATCTATAATGGCTTGTTGTGAAAAGATGGGTGTCCGTGCAGATATAGTTCCAGATTATTATAGGTTTATAACATCTCATCCTACTATTGAGCTCTTGGATAACATTCCATTAATTAGTGTTCGTTATCTACCCCTTGATATTTCAATTAACAAGTACTTAAAAAGAACATTTGATGTTTTATTCGTTGTTGTAGCATCAATAATATTATCTCCACTTCTTGTGATTGTTGCAATAGCAATAAAACTAACATCTCCAGGTCCAATTATATATAAACAAGAACGTGTAGGTGAGAATGCAAAACCATTTATGATATATAAATTTAGAAGTATGAAATCTGAAAATGAATATATTGATGATAAAAAATGGACACAGAAAGATGATCCAAGAGTAACAACTATTGGTAAAATCATTAGAAAAACAAGTATTGATGAATTACCACAATTCTATAATATTTTCAAGGGGGATATGAGTCTTATTGGACCAAGACCAGAAAGACCATATTTTGTAAATAAATTCAGAGAATCAGTACCTAAATACATGATAAAGCATCATGTTAAGCCGGGTATGACTGGATGGGCACAGGTTAATGGTTATAGGGGTAATACATCTATTGTAAAGAGAATTAAATATGATATTTATTATGTTGAAAACTGGTCTATAATGTTGGATATTCGTATCTTTTTTAAAACATTACCTGCTCTATTAAATGATAAAAACGCATACTAAAGAAGTTGATATAATTATGAATATAAATTTTAATAAAAAGAAATATTTGCTAATTCCATTAATACTAGCAGCCATACTTTCTTTATCTGTATTATTTAGTAGTAAATGGCCACTTAGTTGGGATATATACACTCATATCAATTATGCAATAACATATATTAATTATGGAATCACAACAGTAGATCCATACTTAAATGCACCTAATGGTAAGGAAATTGGTTATGTACCATTATTTCATATATTGTTAATAGTTATTTCATCAATTACAAATACTAGTCTTATTGATACGGCTCGTATAATTCAAACAATAACTCCAGTTATTATAACATCAATAATTGTATATGTTACATATAAAATGTATGATGAGGTAGCAGCTATCGTTGCTGGTATATTATTAGTATCTAGTTTCATGTTTACACGATTACTACTTCCTATTCCCGAAACAATAGCATTAATCGTGTTTATAATAGGTGTTTATTTATTTTATCAATCAACTATTGATAATAAAATGATTTATGCATTCATATCTGGATTTTTAACATTGCCTCTTATGGGAATACATTTTTCATCATGTGTCTATTATGTGATATTAATTTCAGTGTTGATGATTGCACAATGTATTATTCAAGGAAAACTTGTTGGACTTAAATCATATGGAGTTTTCTTGTTGGCATTAATTATTGTTGGACTTTGTGGAGTATTTGCTTTAATAACATATAGCCCATCACATTTATCTCAGTTTATAACTGGATTTAATTCAGTATTAAATGACCCTCTTTCATTGTTTATGGGTCAAAAAGCAATGGGATTAGAACGTTACATAAAATGTGTAGGTCTATTACCTCTAGTTTGTGGTTTTATAGGCCTTTGTTTATCTTTTAGAAATAGGGAAGTGTTATTTGTTAGTGCATGGACATTAATTGCATTTATATTTAGTAATATGCACTGGTTTGGAATACCTGTGTATACATTTAGAATGCTTATTTATCTATTAATACCTCTTGTTATACTTGGAGGATATGGTGTTTCAAAGATATACGGGTATTTAATAAATACTAATAAAAAACAACAAGGTGTAATATTAATATTACTCTTAATAATTCTATCATATGGTTGTGGATATATGTCAATACATGATGATTCTGCAAAGATTACATCAGCATCCACCCAAATAGGTGATTATCAAATAGCTCCACCTACATCAGATGAAGAAGAAGTAATAAATTGGTTTAAAAATGAAGATACACAAAACAAATCAATACTTACAAACAACCAATTCTTTGGTACAGTAGTATCAAGTATAGATGAAATTCCACTACATTATAAATTTGATGTATATACAAATAAATCATCACAAAAATCATCATTAAAAACATTTAATAATGAAAAGATAGGTTATATTATATATGATAAAACACTCGTTGTAAATAATTCCTCAGATTATAGTAATCTGGAGGTAATCTCTGTAAATGGAAGTTATTATCCATCCTATTACTTTACCAAGGAAATAACTGAAAAAAACTTCGATCAAATAAAACTAACGAACACTGAGAAGGTATTTGAAAATAACAGATTCATAATATGTAAGATAAAGTCTTAAATTCAAATGGAGGGAAATTACATGAATATTACAATAATTGGGACAGGATATGTGGGATTAGTAACAGGTACTTGTTTTTCAGAGATGGGAAATGAAGTATACTGTGTGGATGTTATTGAAGAAAAAATAGAATCCCTAAAACAAGGAATAATACCAATATATGAACCAGGACTTGAAGAATTAATAAAACATAACTACAACAATGGAAACCTACATTTTACAACAGATCTATTTGAAGGTCTATCCGATTCACAACTCTGTTTTATAGCAGTAGGAACACCTATGGGTGAAGATGGAAGTGCAGATTTAAGATATGTAAGACAGGTTGCAAAACAAATAGGACAAACAATAACTCAGGACATAATTGTAGTTGATAAATCAACAGTTCCAGTGGGAACAGCAGATGAAGTTGAAACAATAATAAATAAAGAACTTGATAAAAGAAATAAAAACTACAAGGTAACAGTTGTTTCAAATCCAGAATTTCTAAAGGAAGGAACAGCAGTAAATGATTTTATGCACCCCGAAAGGGTTATTGTTGGAACAGATGATGATTCTGCAGCAGAAATTATGAAAGAATTATATGATCCATTTACTAAAAATCATGAAAGAATGATAATAATGGATGTACGTAGTGCAGAAATGACAAAATATGCATCAAATTCAATGCTTGCAAATAGAATATCCTTTATGAATGAAATGGCAAATATATGTGATAAAATCGGTGCAAATATTGATAATGTACGTAGAGGTATGGGTAGTGATTCAAGAATAGGTCATAGTTTCCTATATCCTGGATGTGGATATGGTGGAAGTTGTTTTCCTAAGGATGTTACAGCTCTAATAAAAACAGCACAAGACAATGGATTAAATCCTGTACTACTAAAAAGTGTAGAAGAAGTAAATCATAATCAGAAATATTATTTAATAAATAAGATAATTAACATATTTGGAGAAGATTTATCAGGATTAACATTTGCACTATGGGGATTGGCATTTAAGCCTGAAACAGATGATATGAGAGAAGCATCATCAATTATAATAGTAGAAAATCTTCTAAAAATGGGAGCAAAAGTTAATGTCTATGATCCAAAGGCAATGGATGTTGCTAAAGAATTTTACTTTAAAGATTTGGATGTAAATTATTTTAGTGACAAGTATTCAGTTTTAGAAGATGCTGATGCTTTGATTTTAGTTACTGAGTGGAAAGAATTTAGAAATCCTAATTTTAATAAAATAAAATCTCTACTTAAAAATAACATAATATTTGATGGCAGAAATCAGTATAAAAATAGTTATATGAAAAAATTAGACTTTGAATATCATGCTGTAGGAAAATAAAATTATTCTCCTACAAACATTACTTTTTTTTATATTACATTGACATATAAATGACGTTTAATATATGGTTGTCCACGTTGTGTGTATAAAACATACTGTATATCCTTACGTCCTGGTGTCATAGTTAAATTCACAGGTATCACTTTAGATTCTTCATCTTTTAATGTGATTTTTTCCTCTGATAAGACCTTGGATGTTTCATTATGAACTTCAATTTTCATTGTATAGCTCATTTTTTTATTTTCATGATTTGTAATATTAACTTGACTTGTTATATTTTCATTACTTGTCATATTGATATAACCATCACTACCTGCTGTTTGATTAATTCCTTCAACAACAAATGTAGTGTTTCCTTTTGTTAAATTTTCTGTTGTTATTGTAATACCTACAAGAATTAATGCTAACAATCCAATGATTGTTATAAATAGTAAGGCTCTATTTATTTTTGGATGAGTGTATCTTTGGTTATTGTTGACTTTTTTAACTCTGGAAAGATATGCTGGTATTATTATGATATATGTAAGAATTATAAGTACAATTGATGTATGTGCCATGTTAATACTACTTTCTACTCCATAGAGAATTAGGCCTATTGTTGAAGTTATTATTAAACTTAAGAATACTGCAATTCCAACTCTTTCAAGTAGTGTTAATTCATCTTTTTTAGGAAGTAATGAATTTAATATGTAATATCCTGGAATAAATGCAACAAATGGTGCACATAGACCATACCAAACTGGAATAATATTGAATGGTGGTATTAAAATTCCCACAAGTGTAACTAAACCTAATATTATAATAACATATAAAGATTTTTTTGTTGAATTTTCAATATCTATATTAATATTAAAAATATCCTTATCATGTTTTGTTCTATAAACTGCAATTAGTATGAGTATAATTGAAATAATAGTCATGACAAGCAAGATACTGGTCATTGTTAACTGCATGAAGTATATTGTGATTATAGCACTTATTAATGAGAAAATAATAGCAAAACCTAATATTAATATAATTTTTCGAATTATTTGTTTAGTATTAGTTTTAGGATAAATAATAAATGTACTAACAAGACCTATAATTAGAAAATTAATAGAAAACAATCCAATCATAATATTTTGGTCTGAAGTTATACTAAAGAAACTTATTATAAATGTTATCAATGTTATTATTCCCAAAATACCTAATTTTTGTAATGATTTTTGTACTATATGTGTCCCTCCCCTTTTTTCTTTGAATATATCTAGTATATTATTAATTATTTCTCTATTAATTTATAAAGTTTATTATTAAATAATCAATATTCGATTAATATTAAAAATAGATAATTATATATCACAGTACTTGATGC
>NZ_MAIF01000108.1:0-18339 GCF_001729395.1 Methanosphaera sp. A6
AATATATTATAATATATCTAAATTTTTTATAAATAATAATTATTAAATATTAATATAACTCCCACATAGGAGGATCTAAATTGACAGGAGAAAATGAAGACTACATAAAAGAAAGATATCAAGAAGTTAAAGAGAAAGTAACATACAAAGACTTCTTAAAAGATTTAGAAGATATAAAAATAGAAAATGTTGATGCTCCCTTCCTTACACAACAACAATTAATTGATATGGTTATAGAAAAATATGCAGAACATGAAAACATACAACAAACACATACAAATCAAATACAACCCATATCTTCACTTATTGAAGGAAATGGAAATATTAGCATACAAGGAAGATTAATATCTATATCCAACATTAAAACATTTACAACAAAAAAAGGTAGAGAAGGAAAAGTTGCCAATCTAACAGTAGAAGATAATAGTGGAAAAATACGAGTCGTAATGTGGACAGACAATATGAAATACATGAATCGTATAGAAGAAGGAAACATTATAAAAGTAAACAATCTTGAAGTAAGAAAAGGATACACTGGAGATCTTGAAGTACAAATGAAAAATAACTCATCAATACAAGTTTTACCAGAAGAAGTAGATCCATCCCTACCAAAATATGAAGAAAAAATAACTAATCTATCAGACATTACTGAAGATGGTGAATACAACATCATAGTAAGAATCAAAAAAATATCAACACTTCGTGAAATTATAAAAGGAGAAAAAACTCTACAGATAATTACATTAGAAATAATGGATAAAACAGGAACACTTGAATTTACACTATGGAACAAAGATACAAAACTAGTAGATACATTAGAACTAAAAGAACATGATACTATAAAAATCATAAAAGCAAGAGCACAACAAAGATATGATCAGATAACATTATCCAATAGTTGGAATGGAAGAATTATAAAAAATGAATACGATGTTCCAGATTTTGAAGAAGAAATCCTAAAAATAGGCTATGCTGAAGAAAAAGAAGATGTAACAATCATAGGGACAATAACCAAAATCTATGATACAATAACATTCACAAAAACAGATGGAAATGAAGGACATGTTAGAAGCATAGAAGTAACTGATGAGACAGGATCTATAAGAGTAACACTATGGAACAAAGAAACAGAAATTGAAATGAGAAAGGGAGATATCATCAAAATTGAAGGAGGATCCATAGAATTTGATGATTATGCTGGAGATGGATATAGACTAAATACTGGCTGGAATGCATCAATAACAATTAACCCTGAACTTGATACAAAACTTAGAGAAAAACTTGAACTAGTAGATACAATTGGAATAGTAAAAATAGAAAACGTTCTAGATTTAAATGAAGACGAAGGTAGAGAAGTAGATGTTGTTGGAAGAATAATTACAACCAATGATACTCGTGAATTTGAAAGAGGAGATGGAAGTAAAGGACAAATAAAAAGTATTGAATTAGCTGATGAAACAGGAATTGTAAGAACATCACTTTGGGATGAAAAAGTAGATATCACTGAAAAACTTGGTGATGCAATAAAAATAGAAAATGCACGAACAAGGATTGGACAGGGTCAAATGGAACTAAGTGTAGGTAAATCCTCACGAATAACAACACCTACAGATGAAGAAATAGTAAACCTACCATCATATGAAAACATTGAACAAGACAGATACAATGATAGAACAATAAGTCAACTTGAAGAAAATGAAACAAACACAAAACTCAGAGTAAGAATCCTTAACATCAATGAAATAAACACATTTACAAGAACAGATGGAAGAGATGGAAGAGTAAGATCAATATATGTTGCTGATGAAACTGGTGAAATACAAGTATCACTCTGGGATGATGATACAGAAATAAAATTCACCAAAGGTTCTGCAATCATAATAGAAAATCCAAATATAACACGACAAAACACCAAACTAAGATTATCTATTGGAAATGGAAGTACAATACGTGCAGCAAGACAAGAAGAAGCTGAAAAAATGCTTTCATTAACTGAAATTGAAAATAAACTCTATGTTGAAAAATACATTGAAGACATAGAAGAAGATGATCAACATATAAAAATTAAAGGAACCATATCAGAAATTAATAGTGAAAAAATCATCTATACTATGTGTCCAAATTGTAATATTGGAATAACACAAGATGAAAATGGATATATATGTAATGAATGTGGAGAAAAAATAGAAAAACCAAATTATCTAATGATTATATCAACAACATTACAAGATGAAACAGGAACTGTTCAAGCAACATTCTTCAGAAAAGATGCAGAAGAACTTATAAGCACAACAACTGAGAAAGTTGTAGCAATATATGAACAAACTGGAGATGAATCTGCAATGTCTTCAAAACTTGAAGACATGATTGGACATGAAGTTACAATAATAGCTAATGCAAACTTTAATGAATATGATGAAGATATTAGGTTAAATGTAAGACAACTAGTAATAGTAGTATAATGATATGAAAATAACAAGGAGAATTTAAATGACAGAATTAGAAGATTTACCAAGTGTAGGAGAAAAAACAGCACAAAAACTAAGAGATGCTGGATTTGCAGATATGATGAGATTAGCAACTGCAACACCTAAAGAACTTAGTGTAAAAGTAGAAATTGGTGAAGGAGTAGCTGCAAAAGTAATTGAAGCTGCAAGAAAAGCTGAAAAAATAGATTTTGAAACTGCATTCGAAGTAATGGAAAGACGTGAAGATGTTGGTAGAATAACAACAGGAAGTAAAGGTCTTGATGAACTTATAGGAGGAGGAATAGAAACCCAATCTATTACTGAAGTATATGGTGAATTTGGATCTGGAAAAAGTCAAATATCACATGAATTATCTGTTACAACCCAGTTACCTGTAGAAGAAGGTGGTCTTGATGGTGAAGTAGTATTTATTGATACTGAAAACACGTTTAGACCTGAAAGGATAGAACAAATAGCTGAAGGATTTGGATTAAATATAGAAGAAGTTCTTAAAAAAATTCATGTTGCAAGAGCATTTAACAGTTCACATCAAATTTTAATGGCTGATAAAATCAATGAATTAATACAAAGTGGAGTTAATATAAAACTTATAATAATTGATTCATTAATGGCACACTTCAGAGCAGAATATGTTGGTCGTGAATCATTAGCAACACGTCAACAAAAGTTAAATCAACACCTACACACCCTACAAACAATTGCAAACACGTATAATGTAGCAGTTCTTATAACAAACCAAGTACAATCAAAACCAGATTCATTCTTTGGAACTCCAACAAAAGCTGTTGGTGGACACGTTTTAGGACACGCATCAACATACCGCATATTACTTAAAAAAGGATTATCCGGTAAAAGAATAGCACGTCTTGTAGATAGTCCTCATTTACCTGAAGGCGAATCTGTATTTAAAGTAACTACCGAAGGTTTAGTAGATTAAATACATCTACTACATTTTTTTATAGATATAATAGAATGTGCAACAATTCTGTTTTTGGTGTTTTCAATAAGTTTCTTGTTACCTTATTTTATAATTATTAAATATTTGTCGGGGTTTGTATAACACAACAAATAATATATACTATTAACAGAGTAAAATAGTTGTCACACTCCTTCAACAACAATTAATAAATAGAACTTCTCAAAAATAACAATCCACTCAATAAAAAAATAACAATATATAAATAATATAAACAACAAAAATAACAAATAAGGTGATGAGGTTCCACCTATTTAACTGCCAGTGATTACTGGATGATGACTTCTATTTTTAAAGGTAAAATTAAGTTTACCTATAAATCATCAGATAATCACAAAATAGGATTAGGAGTTACCATGCAAATTTATAGGAAATTAACTTATTTTATCTTTAATTTTAAAAAAAAATTAAGGAGACTATAAACTTGATTAGTGATATTTACCCAGTTATACTTGCAATACTAATAATACTAGCAAGTATGATTTCCATAAAATGGAGCATATCCATTTCAATTGTTGAAATAATAATGGGCGTAATTGCAGGAAATCTAGGAATATTACATGTTGAACCATGGATGATATACATAGCAAGTGTTGGAGGAATGGTTTTAACATTCCTAGCAGGAACAGAAATAAACATACAAATAATGAAATCAAATCTAAAAGAATGTATAAGTATAGGGATAGCATCATTCCTACTAGCATTTATAACAGTATTCATAACATGTAACTACATACTATCATGGCCACAACAATCATCATTACTTGTAGCAACAGCACTTTCAGAAACATCAATAGCCATAGTATACTCTGTAATAATAGATAAAAACCTATCAGAAAAAAAATTAGGAACAATATTAATGGGTTCAACCTTCATAACAAACATATGTACAGCAGCAACACTAAGTATATTGTTTATGAAACCTACAATAGAAACTCTAATTTTCATAATAACATCAATAATAATACTAGTATTTGCATATAAATATTCAGATATACTATTTGAAAGTAAAACATTTAGTATGAATAAAAATGAAATAGAACTAAAATATATATTCCTACTACTAACAATATTAATATTCTTTGCAACACTAGGAGGAGGACAAGCATTATTACCCGTATTCATATTAGGAGCGCTACTATCAAAACAATTTACACATACAAATAAAAATGACATGCTAACAAGACTACAAACAGTATCATTCACAATATTCACACCAATATTCTTCATTGTAGGTGGAACAAAAGTTTCAATACCTATAATAATATCAACAATAGGAATATTTTTATTAATATTTGTTGTAAGACAAGTGGGAAAATTCATAGGAGTATACACAATAGTAAAAAAAAGTTTATCAAAACACCACATGTATATTACTATGATAATGAGTACAGGTTTAACATTTGGATTAGTAGCAGCATTATATGGTTTAAATAATCATATTATTCCACAACATATCTACAGTATATTAGCAGGAGTATTAGTTTTAAGTGCCATATTTCCAAGTTTTATTGGAGATAAATTCTATGCACCATCATTTGAAGAATTATGAAGATAATTTTTCATTTTACTTTTTTTCATAGGATAGACATATATTCTACTAAAACCAAAAAAATTACCGTGAAGTTAGTCTAAACTAAAAATCATATTTTCACACAATTATAATTTAAAATTCGGAATAATTTTAGGTTAATCAAAAAAATAAAATTAATAATTTAGTTTAATCTAAAATAAAGCACCTTTATATATTAATTAAATAATAACAGTATAACAACAACTAGTATAGTGAAAATATGATAACCATTAATGAAAATGATTTAAGAAAATTAGAAAAATATTATAAAGCAAATCCTTCATATGAATTAGTGGATTTGTTAGTTAATGAATTAGCAGATATTTTAGAAAAATCAAGTGGATTACAAACAGACATATACCAAGATATGGATGAAAAAACATATTACAGACTATACTCCGGATGTAGTGCAGTAGAAGTATATGTACAAAATAATATAATACAAATAGACTTTGATATGGGATGGCAATTAAACCAATCATTACAAAGTCAAAACAATCTCCCATTATAACTAGAGACATTCGTTATCTAAACATTATAAGGGGAATTTATTCTTTTTAAATTAATTTTCTTTAGGTTTAGTTCTATGACCTTTCTTTCTAATAACTTCCCGAATAATAAGATCCATAGGTGTACGTTTACCATGAGCAGTACTTTTACCCTTTTTAATATATTTTAACAATGTATCCACAGAATCAGTTACAGGAATCTCAGTATAACAACATCCTATTCCCTCAACAAAATGAGCATCACTCGCTCCAATCTCAGGAATATTATTTTTATTAGAAACTTTTTTACTAAGATAATTAGATATTCCAAGAATATATCTTGAATTTTTCGTTTCCATAGCATCAACATCTAATGATTGTGTAATATTACCAAGACCACTCCTATAATAACAATACGGGTGTGCTGCTATAGCAATTCCAGCATTATCATGAATTTCGTCAATTGTTTCTTCTGGTGATTGAAGAGGTTTTATATAATCAGTTATTCCCAAAGCAACAATATGACCTTTTGAAGTACTAACTTCCTCACCAGGAATTAATAACAAATCATCATGTTCTAATTCTCTAATAGCCCAAGTACCTTTTATTTCATCATGATCTGTTATAGCTATTGCATTAAGACCTATTTTTTTACTGTATTTAATAATGTTCTCAAGAGGAGTAATTGAATCTTTTGAATACTTACTATGAATATGTGTATCAATCTTCATTTAAAAACCTTCTAAAATTATGACCTAAATTATATTATAAATATTGAATTAATCAATAATATATTTAATAGTAAAATAATTAAGATTAATAATAAATATTAAATTAAATAAGAATGCTGAAAACATGATAAATATCTAAATTGAGGAGTTTTATGAAAAATATATTAAAAGAATTAATTGATGGCAAAATTTCTATTTCAGATGCTGAAGATAAATTAAAAATCATGCAAATACAAGAAATGGGTAGTCATGTTAAGTTTGATACTATGCGAGAAATAAGAGTTGGTGTTCCTGAAGCTATTTATTCACAAGGAAAAACCGATGAGGACCTAATAAACATAATCAACAATATTGATTTTACAAAACATTTAATGATAACAAGATTACCAGAAGAACGTTTTAATAGAATAAAATATCAGTTAAACAAAAACGTTTTAAAAAATGGAACATACTACAAAGAAGCATGTATATTAACTATTAATAAAACAACTCCAAAGGAAAAAAAAGGTACAGTTGGCATAATTACAGCAGGAACTGCAGATGTTCCAATAGCAGAGGAAGCCAGAATAACAATAGAACAAGCAGGTTATAAAACTATACCAACATATGATGTAGGAGTTGCAGGAATACATAGATTAATAGATAAAATCACATATCTTATTGATAAAAAAACAGATATTATCATTACAATAGCAGGAATGGAAGGAGCATTACCATCAGTTGTAGCAGGAATTGTAGACATTCCAGTAGTTGCAGTTCCAACATCAACAGGATATGGAGTAGGTGAAAAAGGATTCACAGCATTATTTGCTATGCTACAATCATGTGCACCTGGAATTGCCACTATGAATATAGATAATGGTTATGGAGCTGGAATATATTCTGTTACAATATTAAATCAAATAGAAAAAAGAATTAAAGACATGACAGAACAATAAATTTAGGAATGTAGTCAATGATTTCAAGTGTAACATTCTTGAAGATATAATATTAAAATAGCAATCTTTATATATAAGTTAGGAATAAACTATAATATAGCTCTTAGTTAGAGTTGACTATTTTATTCTATAGCAGGGTGGGGTAGTCTGGTGATCCCGCGGGGCTCATAACCCCGAGAGCCCTAGTTCAAATCTAGGCCCTGCTATCTTTAATTTATATTTAGATTTGTGGTAAGCTGAAGTGCAGTTAACGGTGAATTTCACTGAGGAAACTCCATCCACTATATAAAACCATGATGTTCTTAATTGACATACACTGAGAAGTGTGATACTGATATAGAAACGATACGATAGATCTTAATCTGGTTTTGAAAGATGATACAATTAGGTTGATGATGCCAAACATAGATAATCGATGAAACGATCAATCCATGGAGTGCAAAAGTAAATATTGTCATTTATGGTGATAGAGAATATTATTCTCTTAGAGTTTATGTTCTATTGTTGTTATAATATGACAAAAGGTATCTTGCTAAGATAAATACTGCAAAAAACATGAGGTGGGTTACTCTCAGCATGCCATAATATTTAAATTATTATGATACAATATCTTATTTTTTTTAATTTTATTAATACTTTTTTTATCTTAATAAAGTGTGCGCGACAATTATTTTGTCCTATTAATTGGATTGTTGCACGTTTCTAAAAAAAAGATGTTGGAATAAGTTATTTATTCCATTTCTTCAAGTTTTTTATCAATATCATCCAATCTTGATTCTATTGTTTCTACTCTGTTATTGTTGTCTTGTTTGTATTGATTGAGATCTTTTTCAATTGAATCATATTTTTCTATTATTGAATCTAAGTCTTTGTGTGTTACTAAATCCCAATCTGCTATTACTTGTTCACTTTGTTCATCAATAAATTGATCTATTTTATTTGAAATTACATCTGCTTTAGATATATGTTCTTCATCTTCTTCATCTTGTATTCTATCTTTGATTTTTCCACTAAAATCATTCATTTTATCTGTGATGTTTGTAAAGTATTCTTCTTGTCCTACTCTTGAGGATATGCCTGTAGCTTGTGAATGAATATTTTGGTATATTTGGTTGTTGGTAATTTGCAGATAGTAATATATCATTATTAATATTGCTATTATTAATATTATTATAGCAAGAATTGATGCTGCTTCCATATTTTAACTTCCTTTATTTTTTTAGAGCTTTTTCTATTTCTTCTTCTTTTTTACTGAGTTGTTCTGATAATTTTTGAAGTTTTAATAGTTCACTTTTTGCTTCTAATTGTTCTACCTTTTCTGTTACTTCAGTATTTAATAGACCCACTTTTCCTATGATTTCAGCAGTGTTTATTCTGATTTGTCTTAGTCTTTCCTGATCTTCTTCTGATAAGTCGGACATGTCTTCTTTTCTTCTTTTATTTTCTAAATCTTTTTCAACAAGTTCTATTTTCTTAAGTTCTGTTTTTTTCTCAAGTAGTAGAACGTTGTTTTTAGAGACTGCATTTTTTCGCCATTCTATAACTATTACTATTATAGCTATTACAAAAAGTAATGACAGAATAATTATCATCAATTGTTCTTCAGTGAAGGCTATATTCATAATTTAACCTCTTTTATTTTTTATTTTTAGTAAATTCATTACTTGTTACTATTATATTATTTATCTAATTAATTATACTTTTATAAGAGTATATATTTAAATTAATAAATATAGTAAAAATATAATTAGTTTTAAAAATTTAGACCGTGATATTAATGTTTGAAAAATATGAAAAAGCAGGAAAAATTGCATCAAAAGTTAGAAAAGAGGCTGTAAAGAAAATTACTGCAGGTATGAAAGTAATTGATCTTGTGGAGTGGATTGAATCAGAAATTAAAAGTACTGGTGCTGGATTATCTTTCCCATGTAATGTTTCTATCAACCAAATAGCTGCTCATTATACTTCTGCTCCTAGTGATGATACACGATTTTGTTATGGTGATATTGTAAAGATTGATCTTGGAGCTGAAGTTGATGGTTATATTTCTGATACTGCTGTTACTGTTATTGTTGAGGGCGATAATGGAGAACTTGTTGATGAGGAGGGTAAAGCTTATAATATGCCAGGTCGATTAGATGATGGTAATCCTGTTGTTAGCGAGGATGAAATTGAAGAAAGACATGCTATTATTAATGCTTCTAGTTGTGCATTAGAAAATGCTATTAGTATTATAAAAGAGGGAGTTACTTTAAATGAAATTGGTTACGAAGTTCAAAAAACTATGAATGATCTTGGATATAATCCTATTGTTAATCTTACTGGCCATAGTTTAGAGCAGAATAATTTACATGCTGGTCTTTCCATTCCTAATTATCCAGATGGTAGTAATCATGAGTTAAAAGAGGGAGATCATATTGCTGTTGAACCTTTTGCTACTAATGGTGTTGGTTTGGTAAATGATATTCCCCAGCATTATATTTATTCTTTCCTTAGAAATAGGCCTATGAGACAACCTGATTCTAAACATTTACTTAATTATATTGGAAATAATTTATGTTATTTCCCTTTTGCTAGAAGACATTTACTTGAAGTTTATGATGAACATAGATTAAATAGGGCTATACGTCCTTTAATTTCTTCTAGATCTATTTATCCATACAATGCTTTGAAAGAAAAAACTGATGGTATGGTTGCTCAGACTGAGCATACTATTATTGTTGAAAAGGATGGATGTTGTGTTACTACTTTGTAACACTTATTTTTTTTATTCTTGTGTTTTCCATCCTGCTATTGCACATTGTCCCATTGATACACTTCCATCTCCTGGACATGTTTGTTTGTGTTGTATGTATGTGTATCCTTCATTTGTTAGTGTTTCTTTAACTACTTTTGATATGTATTCATTGTAAAATACTCCGCCTGTTACTCCAATTATTTTTGTATTGTATGCTTTTGCTGTGTTTATGGCTATTTTTGATAGTGCTTCTGCTAATGTTCTTTGTGCTGCACATGCTATTTCATCTATACCTACACCACTTTTCATTAGTTTTACTACTTCATATAGTAGTTTACTTGTGTTTATTAGGGTTTTGTTATTTTTAATTTCATATATTGGTTCTATTTTCAGTAGATCAAATCCTTCTCTTGCTACTGATTCTAGTTTCATTGAACATTCTCCTTCATATCCCCTATTTTTACTAATTCCTAAAAGAACACTTATACTATCAAGTACTCTCCCCATACTACTTGTTTGTGCTGTGTTGAAGTTGTTTTCTAGTTGTTTTAATGTTATATCTACTTCTTTTTCTCCATATTTAAAGTAATCTGAATAATCTGTTTTCATAAGGTTTCTTAATTCTTCAGTATCCATGATATTATATAGTATTCCCATTGCCATTCTTATTGGATATTTTGTACTTAGATCTCCTCCAGGCATTGGTTGTAGTGTGAGTCCTCCATGATTTTTATATTCTCCAGTGTTATTTAAATATAGGACTTCTCCACCCCATATATTTCCATCTTCCCCGTATCCTACTCCATCTGCTGTTATTGCTACCATTTCATCCAATTGATGTTCTGACATTAGGCTTGCTGCATGTGCATGATGATGTTGTACTTGTATGAGTTCTGTATTGTATTTTTTTGATAGTTCTTTTGCTAGTTTTGTTGTGTTAAATTCTGGATGCATATCTGCTACTATGTAATCTATTTTATCCGTTCTTGTTAGTTTTAGAAGGTGTTTTATTGCATCTTTCATAAATTCTAGTGTTTTGTATTTTGATGTGTTTCCTATGTGTTGGGATGGATAACATTTTCCTTCTTTTAATATTGAAAATGTTACATCTAGTTCTGGTCCAAGTGCTAGTATATTTTTTGTTGTGTTTATTTTTGTAAAGTCAAAAGGTTTTGGTACATATCCTCTTGATCTTCTTATAAATGAGGGTTTGTTATTTCTGAATCGAATTACACTATCATCACACCTGTTTAGTATTTTTCTATCATGTAAGAGATAGTAGTCTGCTATATCTTCTAATTTAGTTGTTATTTCTTTATTATCTATTAACATTGGATTTCCAGGCATGTTTGCTGATGTCATCACATATGCTGGTTCTAATGTGTACTTAAATAGTAAATGATGTAGTCCTGTATATGGCAACATTACCCCTTGATTATGTAGATTAGGTGATAGTTGTGGTGATAGATTGTATTCAGGGGATTTATTTAGTACTACTATTGGTTTTGCTACTGATTGTAGAACTTCTTTTTCTTGTTGTGTGTATGTAACAAATAAACTTGCTGTTTGTATATCTGGTGTCATGCATGCGAATGGTTGTGTTTTTCTCCCTAATCTTTCTCTTAATTTTTCTATTGCATCATCTGTTGATGTTTTACATACAAGATGTGTTCCACCTATTCCTTTTATTGCTATTATGTTTCCCTCATCTATTAGTTGACTTGTTTGTCTTATTGGATCTCTTGTAGGTATTTTTCCATCCTTATACAAATACACCTCTGGTCCACAATCTGGACAACATGTTGCTTCTGCATGATATCTTCTATCTAGTGGGTTTGTATATTCTTGATTACAATGTTTACATAGTGGGAATTTCTTCATTGTTGTATTTTTTCTATCATATGGTACTTCATCTATTATTGTAAATCTTGGCCCACAGTTTGTACATGCTGTAAATGGATAATAGTAGTGTTGATTGTTTGTATCTAATATTTCATCTAGACATTCATCACATATACTCATATCTGGTGGTATTACTGCTGTTCCTGATATTTCATTACTACTATTTACTATTGTGAAGTCATTGTATTTTGGTGTTGTTTGTTCGTGTATATCTACGTGTATATTATTTATTTCAGATCTTATTGGTTTATGTTCTTGTATTTGATCTATAAAAAGTTTTATATCATCGTATGTTCCTTGTACTACTATTTCTACTATGTTTCCCATGTTTCGTACATAACCATTTAGTTTCATTACTTTTGCTAGCCTGTATATTGTAGGTCTAAATCCTACTCCTTGAACTATTCCATCTACTAATAGATTTGCAGTGTATTGTTTCATTTTTTCCCACATCTTTTTTTTTAATTAATATAATTTTTTTGGAGTTTTGTTTATTTAGTTTTGTATTTTTTTTTGTTGATAAGAAATAATTTTTATTAGTGAAAATATATAATTATAAATATATAAATATAATATTATTGAAAAACTTTTTTTTATAATTCATACATCTTGTGATGGAAAAAAGATTATAATTGAATAAAATGGAGAATATAATTAATGTCTGATATATATGAGATAGGTGAAGCTTTAATTGGTGATGGACCTGAATTAGCACATATTGATCTTATAGTTGGTAGTAAACAAGGACCTGTTGGTACTGCTTTTGCAACTAACATGGCAAGTATGAGTGTTGGTCATACTCCTTTATTATCTGTTATTAGACCAAACTTACCTACTAAACCTGCTACTCTTATTGTACCTAAAGTAACTGTACAAAATCTAGATGATGCAAGTAAAATATTTGGTCCAGCTCAAACTGCTGTTGGTCGTGCTGTAGCAGATGCTGTTGAAGAAGAAATAATTCCAAAGGATATTGTGGAAGATATTGTATTGATGGTTAATGTATTTATTGATCCTTCTGCTAAGGATTACCGTAAAATATACCAATACAATTATGGTGCTACTAAATTAGCTATTAAACGTGCATTTGATAAATATCCTTCTGTTGATAAGGTTTTAGCTGAAAAAGACAGAGGAACACATCCAATTATGGGATTCAAAGCTATGAAATTATGGAACCCACCTTACTTACAAGTTGCATTAGATCTTGATAATGAAGATAGAATGCGTAGTATTATAAGAGATTTACCTAAACGTGAAAGAATTCTTATTGAAGCAGGTACACCTTTAGTTAAAAAATTTGGTGTTGAAATTATCAGTAAAATAAGAGAAGAAAGACCGGGTGCTTTCATTATTGCTGATCTTAAAACTTTAGACGTTGGTAGAGTAGAAGTTAAAATGGCTGCTGATGAAACAGCTGATGCTGTTGCTATTTCTGGTCTTGGAACCAATGAATCCATTGAGAAAGCTATCCATGAATGTTCTAAACAAGGAATTTACTCTATTCTTGATATGATGAATGTAAGTGATATTCCTTCCAAACTTGAAGAACTTAAATTAAAACCTAATATAGTTTTATTACACAGAAATATTGATTCTGAGACTATGAGAGATAATGATGGTGAACAACAATCTGAATGGGGTAACATCAAAGATATTAAATCTAAACTTGGTAAACGAGGTTTAATTGCTGTTGCTGGTGGAGTAACTCCTGAAAAAGTTGATACTGCCTTAGCTAATGGTGCTAATATTATTATTGCTGGAAGATATATTATTGGTTCATCTGATGTTAGAAGAGCTGCTGAAGATTTCCTCAGATACTTACCTCAAGATTCTGATACAATGAGATTAGCTCTCGATGAGGATGAAAAAATTTAGATTTTCTTTTTTTTTCTTCTTTTTATTTTTTGTAATTGTTTTTGTATAGTTGAATTTATTTTTTAGTATATGTTATAAGTTATTTGTAATAAGTTATAAGTTATATATTTAAAAAAAATTAGATTTTATTCATACTTTCCACATCTTCTTGTGGATAACGATACTGTTGTTTGATTACATCATCCTCAAATCGAATTCCCTCATTCTCTAGTATGAATCTTTTAAAATAACCATCTTTTCTTCCATTATATCCACCTAATGTCCAATCAGATTTTACTGTTCTATGACATGGAATTATCAATGGAAATGGATTGGATGCAAGGGTATTTGCTACTGGTCTTGCACTTTTAGGTCGTCCTATTAATTGTGCTAATTTCTTATATGTAGTTACCATTCCATATGGTATTTCATTTTGTTTTAATAGTACTTCTCTTTGAAATTGTGTAAGATCATTTAAATCTAATTGATTTAATTCAAATTTAATATCATGTCCCATAATAATTTCTTTAATATTTGACATGATTTTTAATATGTATTTACTTGGATGTACTTCATGTAAAACTCCATGATATTGTATGTCCCCATAATTGTGTTTTCGACTCTTTGAATCTGGAAGTACCACTTGTTTTATTATTTCATTTTTATCCCATACAATAGCTATTTCCCCAATTAAAGAATTGAAAACCATATATTTAAGTGAGCCTAAATTTAACACCTCCTGTCTATGAAAAACATTCATTACAATTAATTACTAATTATTTAAGACATGATATAAATATATATATGAATTAAAAATAAAATCTATAAAAAAAGTAAGGAGGAATAAAATATGTTAATTGAATTAATAACATTACTCATACTCATACTAATAGCAATTATTGGACTTAAACTCCTAATAGAAAATGGTGACACTATTTTAAAAATAATAACACACCTTGCTATGGGATGGATTACGCTAGTTATTGTTAATATAATACCAGGTATTCACATACCAATTAACCTTATAACCATACTAATTTCAGGTTTTGGAGGAATTTTAGGAACTATACTTCTTGTATTATTATCAATTATATTCTAAATAATCTTTAATAAATCACTAGATGTATAATTAAATCCATACTCTTCAACTAATTTATCACCAGCATTACCTAATATGAATGCTGAAATATATGCAGATTCATAAAGAGTATTTCTTGTTGAAATACCTACACATAAACCTGCAAGTAAATCTCCAGTACCACCAACAGTCATACCTTGATTACCAGTACTATTTAATTTATAATCATCAGGTGATACTACAATATCAACAACACCCTTCAATAAAATAACAGTATTATATTCCTTTGATAATTTTTCTAAAAGTTTAATTTTATCATCTCTTTTATCAGGAAGATCACATCCGAAAAATTCCTTAAATTCACGTGTATGTGGTGTTACTAAAGTATTTGAATCGATTATATTCTGTTTATCAACTAATTTTAAAGCATCAGCATCAATTACTATTTTTTTATCAGTAGAAGTTACTATCTTATTAAATAATTCACCAGTTTGACTTGAAAGACCTGCGCCAGAACCAATTAATATTGAATCTACCCTATCTATTAATTCAGATATAATAGGATAACCATCCATATTTAATACATCCCCCTCAATACTTTTAACAATGTACTCTGGATTATATTGTTTTATTATTTTTGCAGAGGATTCAGGAGCTACAATAAATACTAAATCCACACCGCGTGAAATAGCAGCTTCTGCTGCAAATATAACTGCTCCAATATAATCAGGATTTGATCCAATAATTAAAACAGAACCATTTTCACCCTTATGTGAAGATGTACTTGGAGTTTTTAATTTAAGTAAATCACCTACTCCTGTATATTCCTCTGATACTAAAGGAATTCCAATATCCAATACTTCAATATTTCCAACATATTTATTATCTGCAAGTTTTAATCCAGTTTTTGGTTTATGAAGTGTTAATGTTGTATGTGCAACAACTGATTTATCATAAACTACACCATCTTCTGGATTTAAACCTGATGGAACATCCACTGATATTACTATTGCTGGTGAATAATTAATATTATCAATAGCAGATGATATAGGTTCTCTTAATCTCCCATTAACACCTGTTCCCAATATTGCATCTATAATTATATCAGAATTATCTGGATTTAATTGACTAGAATCTGTAATTTTGGATAATTTAAGATTTTTATCAGTTTTAGATATTAAGTTAATTGATTTCCAATTAGTTTTTGAATCCTTATTTTTAATATTCTCAGGTTTAGATAATAGAAATAAATGTATTTTATAACCCTGATTTAATAAATGTCGTGCAATAACAAATCCATCCCCACCATTTCCACCAGTACCACAATATATGGAAATTTTCTTTTTATCTGGAAAATTATTCATTATATATCCTGCTATACTTGAACCAGCATTTTCCATCAATACTATTGTTGGTATATGATTATATTCTGTATTTCTATCCACTGCTTTCATTTCAATAGGTGTTAATACCCCTTTCATATTATCAAAAACTCCCTTATTCTATGAGATTTATCTTATATTTTCCAAGATTTCCACCATAATTACCGGCAGATATTTTAATTACCCCCGGTATTGTTTTTATGGCTTTAATTGCTACTTGTGTAGCTTTAGATATGGATTCTTCGGTTAATCCATCAAATACTATTTCATAAACACCTTCTGCATCTTCTGGTAATTTAGAATCAGATATTCTATCCTTTAATGTTGGACAATACCCTTCATTTGTAGTTGCATTCATAAATTTATACTTTTTAGATCCAACCTTAGAACCAGATGCAACTATTCCTCCAGGAAATGGACATATAACTCCAGAAATTTCTTTTATTGCATTAACTGCTGCTTCTGCAGCTACTAACGCACTTTGTTGTGTTTTTGCCATGATAAATAAATTACCACCAGCCACTGCATTTGTTATTCCAAAATCTTCTTCTATTAGAAAATCTCCAGACATTATTGGAATTTTATACAATGTTTTTCCATATTTCTCTACTTTTTCCTGATATCCATCAGCAAAAAATGCTAATTTAAATCCAAGATTTGTATTATTATCACAATCAGGTAATAAATTAAATACAGAGGTTGTTGCAGTAGTTAATACACACTGTCCAATACGTTCTAATAGTTGTTGTTCAACCTGTTTTATCTTATTTTGACAAATTATAATGGAATAACCTGGCCTATTATCTGGTGTTTTATCAGGTGATATGTACTTATCAATTCCAGCCTCTGCTGGACATCCTATAAATGATGTTGCAAATCCTGTTGCTTCTGTTGCAGCAGTGAATGCTAGATTCTTTGTTGCAGCAGTAATTAACAAATGAGCTGCTTTTGTATTAAATGCTTCTGCATATGTATCTTCTATTATTGGTAATTTCATAATTAAATACTCCTAAATTTTTCTAAAAAAAAAGATAAAAAATAAAATATTTTTTTTGTTTTCTAATTAATATCTACTTCATCTAACACTCCCGTACCAAAATATGGAAGGGTTAATAAACCTAACACTGAAACCATCCAGAATGATATTAGTCTTTCAACAAGAGTTACTGCTGTACTAATAAATGGTGGTATTCCTGATAAAGAATATACTAGAATCATTACTCCATCAATAGCACCTAATCCCCCAGGTAATGTAGGAATCATACCCACAAGTGTAGATAATAAAAATACTGCTGCTACCATACCTATTGATACTTGAACTCCAAATGCCATAAATACAATATACATTCTCATAATTTCTAAAAACCATGCAATGAAAGATATAAAAATTGCAGATACAAATATCTGCTTATTCTTCAATAGATATAAAAGACTTGTTTGAAATCCTTTAAGTGAATTTAATATCTTTATTTCATAAGGTTCAATATTACGTTTTATAACTTTATTTAACTGTCTAAATACCCAACGAATAACTCTAACACCAAAGGTTTCATTAATACAAATATATACTATGAATATGAGTAATGCAACAAATAATATAATTGCAAAAATCAATGTAGCAAGCATAACTATACTTAAATGTACTGTAAATATTAGGTAAATCATTGCAATAATAGCAAGTATAGTAAAAGGGAATATATCAAATAATTTATCACCCATTACTGTTGCAAATGTTGTTTTAAACGAAGAATTTGTATTTTTACTTAATAAATATGCTCTAACCGGTTCTCCACCTCCACGACCACTTGGTGTCAAGTTATTTACTGCTAAACCTACAAGTAACATTGCAAATAATGTTATTTTTTTATGAGCTATATTTAATCCACCTAAGATAACACTCCATCTTAGATTCCATAAAATCATTGTAATTACTTGTAAAATAATCGCTAGAAGTACATAATTCATATTTGCCTGTTTAAGAGCACTGATAATCTCCCCAGGACCTATGAATATAATCATTGCTGCCAGTACAACTAATCCAATTAACAGTAAACCAAATACTTTTTTATAATTCATGTTATCTCCTATAAATTTTTTAAATCTAATAACAAATCCTAAGACTTATTAATTCTATTTAAAAAAAATTAATATTATTATATAATATATGTCTTATTAATATAATAAAATT
>NZ_MAIF01000109.1:0-13004 GCF_001729395.1 Methanosphaera sp. A6
GGGATATATTTATATATAATAAAATATTACGATAATAATTTTTTTTTTATTAAGTACAAATACAGTACAAAAACAACAAGTACAAAAAATACCTTATTAACAGGACGTGATTATATAATGAAAATATTGATGGTAGGTAGCGGTGCACGTGAACATGCAATTGCTAAGGCATTAAATAAAACAGCAGATGTTTATACATATATGGGAAGAAAAAATCCTGGATTGGCAAGAATATCTAAAAATTATACAGTAAATGATGAATCTAATTTTAATGAAATTATTAAATTTGCACAAGAAAATAATGTGGAATTAGCATTTATTGGACCGGAAGCTCCACTTGAAATGGGAATAGTTGATGAACTTGAAAAAGAAGGAATACATTCTGTGGGTCCAACTAAAAGTGCAGCACAAATAGAAACAAACAAAGCATTCATGAGAAAACTCTTTGAAGATTATGATATTCCAGGATCAATTAAATATGGAACATTTTATGATTTAGATGAAGCTTATGAATTTATTGATAACTTTGATGAACCAGTAGTAGTAAAACCAATAGGATTAACTGGTGGAAAAGGAGTTAAAATTGTAGGGGATCAGTTAGCTGATAATGATGAAGCAAAAGAATATGTTAAAGAAATTTTCCATCAGAAAATGGGTGGATTTGAAGGAGTAGTAATTGAAGAATTGTTACTTGGAGAAGAATACACAATACAAGCTTTTGTTGATGGAACACATCTTATACCAATGCCTGCTGCACAAGATCATCCACATGCATTTGTAGGAAATAAAGGACCAATTACTGGGGGAATGGGTTCATATTCAGATAAAAATCATTTACTACCATTTTTAACACAAGAAGATTATGATAAATCAGTAGAAATAATGGAAAAAACAATAAAAGCAATAGCAAAAGAACAAGAACCATATAAAGGAATATTATATGGTCAATTCATGTTATGTAAAGATGGTCCAAAAGTAATAGAATACAATGCAAGATTTGGAGATCCGGAATCTATGAATGTATTATCAGTAATAGATGATGATTTAGCAAAAATATCTAAACAAATAGTAGATGGAACATTAGATTCAGTGAATTTCCTTAATAAATCCTCAGTATGTAAGTATGTGGTACCTGATAAATATCCAAATACCCACGTTGCAGATACTGTTGTTGATGTGGATGAAGATAAAATCAATGAATTAGGAGCACAAGTATTTTATGCAGCAGTTTATCAGGATATGGATGATTCTATTAAATTAACTTCATCAAGAGCATTAGGAGTACTTGCAGTAAAAGATTCTATTAAAGAAGCAGAAAAAATCTGTGAAGAAGCTATAAAATATGTTAAAGGTGAAGTATACCATAGAAATGATGTTGCTACTGAAGAATTATTAAATGAAAAAATCAAACACATGGAAGAAGTTAGATTGTAATCTAACAACCTACTTTTTTTATTATCAAAATTAAATAAAAATCCATATAATTCTACACTACATTTTTAATAACTTAAATTTTTACTACAAATACGAGTTAATTATTCATGTTATCTATTTTTAAGTTACTTATTTTAAGAACTAGTAACATAATAATATATTATTTATTATTAAAATTATGAATTAATAATTTTTTTAGGGAAGGATTCGAAAATGAAAAACTTATTATCAATGTCTGATGCAAAAAATGAAGTAAATGCAATATTAGAAATAGCATCAGGTTTAAAATCAGGTGAAATAACTGAAAAACCACTAACAAACAAATATATTGGAATGATTTTTGAAAAATCATCAACAAGAACAAGAGTATCATTTGAAGTTGGAATTCATCAACTAGGTGGAACTCCATTGTATCTTTCAAGTAAAGACCTACAATTAAATAGGGGAGAACCAATAGAAGATACTGCAAGGGTATTATCACGTTTTCTTGATGGAATAATGATAAGAGCAAAAAAACATGAAAATGTAGAAGAATTAGTACAATACTCCACAATACCTATTATAAGTGGATTAACAGATAAAGAACATCCATGTCAAATTTTTGCTGATTTATTAACAATAAAAGAATATAAAGGCGATTTTAACGATAAAAAAATCGTGTTTATAGGTGATGGAAACAATGTATGTAACTCTTTATTACTAGCAGCAGCCTATGTTGGAATGGATATGACAGTAGCTTGTCCTGAAGGCTATGAACCAAATGAAAAAATATATACACTTGCAAAACAAGAAGCTCAAAAAACTAATTCAACAATAAAAATTGAAAACAATGTAAATGAAGCAGTAAAAGATGCAGATGTATTATATACTGATGTATGGGTAAGTATGGGTGATGAAGATGAACAAGATGAAAGAGAAAGAATCTTCAAACCATATCAAATTAACAATGAATTATTATCACAAGCAAAAGATGATGCAATAGTAATGCACTGTTTACCTGCAATAAGAGGTCAAGAAATAACAGCAGATGTAATGGTATCACCTCAATCAGCAATATGGGATCAAGCTGAAAATAGATTACATGCACAAAAAGCAATACTATATCATATTTTTAAAGAATAAAAGAATTTACCTTCCCATAAAATCTTTTATTAATCATCATCCAAAGTTATATATTTATTTTTTAATTATGAAGTGATAATATGTTATCAAAAAGAATCATACCATGTTTAGACTGTGATCTACAAGTACCTGAGGGTAGAGTAGTTAAAGGAGTAGAATTTAAACAAATACGTTATGCTGGAAATCCAGTTGAATTAGCAACAAAATACTATGAACAAGGGGCAGATGAAATAGTATTTTTAGATATAACCGCTTCCCATGAACGTAGATCTACAATGGCTGACGTAATTGAAAAAACAGTTGAAAATGTATTCACACCAATCTGTGTAGGTGGAGGAATACGAGAAGTAAAAGACTATGTGGCAATGCTTAAAGCAGGAGCAGATAAATGTTCAACAAATACTGCTGCAATAAAAGATCCATCCCTTATAAACAGAGCATCTGAGCATGTTGGAAGTCAAGCATGTGTAATTGGTATTGATGCTAAAAGAAGATATGTTGAAAATCCATCAGAATCTGATGAACATTATATTGTAGAAACAAATGATGGATATTGTTGGTTTGACTGTAGTATTTATGGTGGACGTGAATTTACTGGAATTGATGCAGTTAAATGGGCAATAGAATGTGAAGAAAGAGGTGCTGGAGAAATACTCTTAACAAGTATGGATAGGGATGGTACAAAGATAGGTTATGATTTAGAACTGACAAAAACAATAAGTGAAAATGTTTCCATACCTGTAATAGCATCTGGTGGTGTGGGAAATCCTGAACATATCTATGATTCATTTTCTAAAGGAAAAGCTGATGCAGCATTAGCAGCAAGTATATTTCACTTTGATGAATATCCAATACCTCAAGTAAAAAACTACTTAAAAGATAAAAATATTCCAATTAGAATATAATTTAATATTTTTACTTTCTACTTTTTTTAAGAATATTTAATATCACTTCTAACATATTAATAATTAAATAAATAGAATACTTATGGTTATCATGACATTTTTTAGAGTTTTAAAAATATAACAATGATATTAATAGATTTTTAGTATTCGATAGGGTTAGATATTTAGAAAAACACTTTTTATGAAGGAGAAACTATGACATTAATAATAAGTATAACAACGCCTAATGGAATAATAATGGCTTCAGACAGTAGACAAACATTAAAAAATCCAAAACAAATGACAAGGATATCTACAAATTATGCAAATAAATTATTTGCTGTGAATGAAAGAATAATTGTTGGAACAGCAGGAATGGCATTTTTTGCCGATGAAACTGGTGTTCAAAGAAGTGTATCAACATATGTAAATGATTTCTGCAATACTAAATATTTAAATAATATGTCAGTAAAGGATGTGGCTACAGAGCTTCATTCATATATCAACAGTAAATATCCATGGAAAAAACAATTAGAAGCCTCAGCACAACAATTTAAATTAGATGCACAAAGTAAGGGACTAAATATTCTATCATTAGAAACAAAGGATAATGTTGTAGAATTTAAAGTTAAACATCCAAATGGTATGATTGAAACTGGAAATATATCTGTTGAACCAATTAATCTTTTAATAAGTGGATTTAATACTGATGGTTCATTTGAAACATATGAATCAATTTCTCCAGGTAATATTCAAGTAAAACGTGAAACTGATAATTATGGTTGCACATGGATAGGACAGGGAGATGTAGTATCACGTATGATTTTAGGATATGATGCTAAAATATTTAATACCTCTTTATTTCAGGGAATATCATCAACAACTTCACAACAAGATATTATAAAACAATTACAAGGACTAGAATACAACATACCTTGGCCATTACTAACACTACAGGATGCTCTGGACTTGGCAGTATTTTTAATAAAATCAACATCTATAATACAAAGATATGCTGATGGAATAACTATGGATGGTGGAGATATACAGGGGGTTGGCGGACCAATAGATGTTGCTATAATAACTAGAAAGGATGGAATCAATTGGATAAAACAAAAACAAGTGATTTATCCTTCATTTGATTAAAAACTTTTTTTTTATTTTTTTTGGTGTTTATAATGTTTAGTGGAGAATTTATAGTAGATTTCAATGAATATGTGGGTGATTTTGATTTAATTTTAACAATGAATTCTGGTCAGACAAGTCAACCGCCATGGAAAATGGATGATAATAACTACTATGAAATAATACTGATTGATAATATTGATGTTTTAGTAAAAATAAGTCAAGAAAAATTAAATGATCCTCTAATTGTAAAATATTTCTCTAAAGAGGAATTTAATGTAGAAAAACTTAGAACTAAACTATTTTATATCTTTGATTTAGATTATAATATTAATGAAGTTTATGATTTTCTTGAAGAAAATAGTCAGTTAAGTGATGTTTATGAATTTAATAGGGGTTTAAGGTTATTTAAGTCACAATTTCCATTTGAATGTATTATTTCCTCTATCTGTTCTGCAAATAATTCAATAAAACGTTGGACAAAATCACTGTATGATATACGTAGATTTTGTGGTAGAAGTGTGGTTTTTGGTAAAGATACATACTATGTATTTCCAAGAGAGGAAGTCTTTATTAATATGAGTCTTGATGAATTAAAGAATTGTGGTGTGGGATATAGAAATAAGTATATGTTAAATTCCACAGAAAAAATAAGGGATTCTATAGATTTTCATGAAAATATCTTTAAATTATCATATAAAAAAGCATATAATGAAATTATAAAACTTGAGGGTGTTGGTCCAAAGGTAGCAGATTGTATATTGCTCTATGGTTATAATAAACATGAAGCATATCCTGTTGATGTTTGGATTAATAGAATAACAACATATCTTTATTTTAAAAATCAGAAAGTATCTAATGGAAAAATATCTTCATTTGCACATGAAACATTTGGTATGTATGCAGGTTATATTCAGTTATATCTTTTTAATTATGCAAGATTATCTGGTTTAATGAGTAAATTAAAAGAAATCTAATCTTCTAAAAGGAAATGTATTTTAGGGGGTCAGGGTAGAATGAATATTACATAAATTCTATATAATAATATGTTTTTCTTAATATATTAATGTTGTTTTATCTTTATTCATCAATTATTGTTATAGTGTTCATAACATCACCTTGTCTGATTTTATAAACAACATCCATACCTTCAATAACCTGTCCAAATACTGTGTGAACTCCATCAAGATGTGGTTGTGGGCTGTGTGTTATGAAAAATTGACTTCCACCTGTATCTTTTCCTGCATGTGCCATGGATAATGCTCCAGTACCATGTTTATGTGGATTACCTTCTGTTTCACATTTTATTGTGTAACCTGGTCCACCTGTTCCATTACCATTGGGACATCCACCTTGAATTACAAAGTCAGGAATTACTCTGTGGAATGTAAGTCCATCATAAAATCCTTTATTAGCTAATTTTTCAAAATTTGCTACTGTTCCAGGTGCTTCATTAGGGAATAATTCTAATGTAATATCACCTTTTTCAGTTTTAATAATTGCTTTTTTCATTATTTCACCTTTATTATATGTATATATTATTTTTACAATTAAAATATCTTATTTTATTATTAATGATTTTATTTGAATTTTTCAATAACATCTCTTAATACTTCAGGTATCTGGTGTATTTATTTTATACTTGAATATCTTATGAATGATTTTTAAATCAACTAAATAATAAAGTATGAATAATAAATATAAAAACTATGAATACGATATTTTGCCCAGATTGTGGAATGATAAGAAATAAATGCATATGTTCTAAGAAAGAGAAAAATCAAAATTCCCTCATTAGTAGACCTTCTACTGAGGAAAAAGAGTCTCTTCAACAACAACATCCCCATATAGACGATGAAATAATTGAAAACTTTCCATTTAAACAAGCAAGACATAATCAATTAGAACTCATAACAGAAATATTAAATGCTTTTGAGTCAGATAAACGTTATGTTATACTTGAAGCAGGAACAGGAACAGGAAAATCAGCTATTGCAGCAACCCTTGCTCAAATTCTACAACCAGCATATATTCTTACAATGACAAAACAATTACAAAGACAATATGCTGATGAATTTGGTTATGCTCAAGTTAAGGGAAGAAATAATTTCTCATGTATGGATAGTGGTTCTTTAAATACATGTGATCAAGGAACATGTCAAACAAGTAGAACAACAGAGGAATTTGCTTGTCCATATGGTATTAAAATAGAACAAAATAAACAGAAAAATATGGAAGATGATGATAATACCCAGTACTACAATACACCATTTTCATTTAAATCATCAGAACATTGTCCATATTGGAATCAGAAATCTATTGCAATAAATGAGCCTGTTACATTACTAAATTATGATTATGCATATCTTGAATTAAATTATGTGCAACATTTCCAAAAAAGAAATATAATGATACTTGATGAGGCCCATAATATTGAAGATAAGATAATGCATAAATTAGAACTTAATATTTCTGATAAACAGTTAAAAAAAGATATTAATCAGTCTATACCAAGAGAAATGATGTCATTTACAGATATTAAAGATTGGATTGCATTTCTTGAATCCATATTTGATTCATATAATGATATATATACAAACAATCTTACTAAGAAAAAAGCAGATAGAATAGAACGTACAAAAAGAAAACTCAAAGAAATCACTGAAAATATTAAGAAAAATCCTGAAAATTGGGTTGTTTCATTTGAAGGTGAGGTTGTTTCATTTAAACCACTTAAAGTGGATATGTATGCTGAGGATACATTGTTCCAGTATGCTGATAAGATATTATTTATGAGTGCAACTATACTTGATAAGGATTTGTTTTGTAAATGGTTAGGTTTAAATTCAGATGATGTTTATTATATACACAGTGAAAGTCCATTTAAAAAAGAGTATAGGCCAATACATATGAGACTAGTGGGGTCAATGGCTAAACGTGCTCTTTGGCATACAGCACCAAAAACAATACCTGTACTTCGAGATATAATGGATGAACATAAAAATGAGAAGGGTTTAATTCATACAAATAGTTATAAATGTCAAAAATATATAACAGACCATATTAAAGACCAAAGAATACTATCTCATTCACCTAAATCAAGGGATCAAATACTAGCAGAATTTGAAAGATCATCAAATCCTTATGTTTTAGTAAGTCCTTCCATGAGTGAAGGAGTAGATTTACCATATGAGAAGTGTCAATTCCAAATTATATATAAGGTACCTTATCCATATCTTGGAGATAAACAGATAAATGAAAGAAAAAATATTGATCCACAATGGTATGCATATAAAACAATAATGACATTAATGCAGGCATATGGTAGGGGAATGAGAGCAGAAAATGATAGTTGTGATACATACATCTTAGATAAAAATATACAATCAATTCTTAGAAATAAGATGTATAGAAAACTAATACCGAAATTCTTTAGAGAAGCCATTACTAATAAATAGAAAAAAGTTATTTAAAAAAAGAAAGGAAGTTATGGTAAAATTTCATCAATAACTTCTACTACTTCATCTAATTCTTCTTTTGTAATTACAAGAGGTGGTACAAATCTAATTACATTACCATTTGCAACGTTTATAAGAACTCCTTTTTCTTGTGCTTTTTCAACTAGATTACCACAATCATAGTTAAGTTCTACACCTACCATTAATCCATGTCCACGTACATCAACAATACAGTCATGTTTTTCTTTAAGATTAGCTAGTTTTTCCATGAAGTATTCACCATTTTCTTTGGATTTATTAACTAGATCTTCTTCTTCATAAATATCAAGAACACATGATGCAACTGCAGTTACTAGGGCTGTTCCACCAAAGGTGGATGCATGGTCTCCTGGATTAAATCCACTTGCTACTTTAGCACTACTTAATACAACACCCATTGGTAGTCCTCCAGCTATAGCTTTTGCACATGTTGTAATATCTGGAACTGTGTTTGTTAGTTCTGAAGCAAAGAATTTACCTGTACGTCCAAATCCTGTTTGTACTTCATCAAATATTAAGAGAATTCCATTTTCATCACAGATTTTTCTAAGTTGTGGTAGGTAATCATCATCAGGTACACGTACACCACTTTCTCCTTGTATTGGTTCTACAAGTATTGCTGCAGTATTTTCTGTTATTGCATCTTTTACTTGGTCAATATCGTTGTAGTCTACATGAATAAATCCTTGTGGTAATGGATCTAATCCTTTCTGGTATTTTGGTTGTCCTGTTGCTGTTATTGTAGCAAGTGTTCTTCCATGGAATGAATTTTTCATTGCAATAATTTCACTTTTTCCAGTGTATTTTCTTGCAAGTTTTATAGCACCTTCATTTGCTTCTGCTCCACTGTTTGCAAAGAATACTTTTTCATGTGGAGAGAGTTCAACAAGTCTTTTTGCATATTCTGCTTGTTCTTCTGTGTAGTATAGGTTTGATACGTGTATGAGTTTTTTTGCTTGTTGTGTGAGTGTTTGGGCTATTTTTTCATGTGTATGTCCAATACTATTTACTGCTATTCCCGCTACACAGTCAATGTATTTATTTCCTTCTTTATCATACACAATACTTCCATGTCCATGATCTAGTACAAGATCATATCTTCCATATGTATGCATTACATATTTATCTAATGTTTCTTTTACTTGGTTGGTGTTCATTTTAATACTCCTTAATTATTATAGTATTGATGAAATAAGTTACTATAATTATACTATATATTAGTATGTTTAAGTTTAAGTTTAAAGTTTACTACTAGTAGTTATGATGTTAATATTAAATACAGGAATGGTGTTTTAGAATCTTACTCAACATACTTTTTTTTTAAAATTTCATTTTGATTTTCTATAATTTAAAAGATGGTCCATGTCATGGATATATTTCCATAAAATCCCTTATCAGATTTATTTTAGTTTCATCTCTATTTTTTTAAATCCTTCTATAAAAATTATATATATTTTATATGTGTATAATAGTAGTATAAAATGAATATAATCTTTAAATAAAGTTTACTTTAGTTTTTTTAAGTAAATTAAGGTTTTATTATTTTTTATTAAACAGATAAGGATAGAAAATATTATGGAAATTGGAAAATTATATGGTTTAGGGGTAGGACCAGGAGACCCTGAACTTGTAACATTAAAAGCAGCAAGAATTATTAAAGAAACAGATATTATATTTGCTCCACAATCACGTAATGGTAAACCAAGTGTAGCATTAAATATAGTTCAAAATATAATTGATGAAAGAGAAGAAGAATGTGAAATATTACAACCATTATTCCCTATGACTGAAGATAAAGATGAATTAGCAAAATCATGGGATGATGCTGCAGAAATGTTATTTGAAAAACTGTCTAATGGTTTAAATGCAGTATTTGTGACTTTAGGTGATCCTACAGTATTTAGTACATTTTCTTATGTTTCTAAAAGATTACAAAAAAAGGGTGTTGAAGTAGAATTAGTTCCAGGTATAACATCATTCACTGCATGTTCCACAACAGCAGGAATTCAATTAACAGAACAAGATGATATTATGGTAGTAGTACCACAAGTAGATGAAAGATTACCTAAATTATTACCATATGTTGATACGTTAGTTGCAATGAAAACTTCAAGACATTTAGATGTATTAGAAGATTGTATAAATAAAGATCCAAGAGAAAAAGAAATAGTATCTGTTCAAAACTGTACAATGGAAGATGAAAATGTTGTACACGGATTTGTAGATAATAAAAAGTATTTTTCAACTAGTATAATTAAGTTTAAAAAATAATCTTCTTTTTTTTAAAACTTTTTAACTAGTTTATCACATAAATCATTCCAATTGAAGTTATCATATACTATTTTTTGAATCTCAGAGGGATTTCTTTTAAGTTTATTCCAATTATTAATTGTATATTCAAGAGTTTCCTTTAAATCATTAGTGTCATGATTAATTATTTTACCATAACTTGTTTTATTTATTATATCAGGAGATCCTCCAACATTTGTGGAGATAATATAATTTCCATGATATGCAGCCTCAAGTGTTGATATTCCAAAGCTTTCTTTTTTCGATGTGCAACAATATATACTTGATTTAGCATATTCTTGTGAGAGAAGATTTTTATCAGAAATATATCCTTTTAATATGATTTTATCTTTAAGTTCAGGTTTATTTTCAAATAAATTATTTATAAATTCTTTCATATCATCCATTACTCTACCAATAAGAACTAATCTCCATTCTTCTAAATTAATAGTAGTAATAACTTGAAGAAGCATATCTATTGACTTATTTTTTTTCTCAATATATCCAACATAGAGTATTATTTTTTCTTTATTGTTAATGTTAGTATTATTTTTCATGATACCATTGGGAAGATATAGTAACTTCTTAGGACTTATTATGTTACTTGTTTTTAGTGTATTGTAGTTTCGTCTTGTTTCAATACTAATAACATTTATGAATTTAAATAGGATTTTTACAAGAAATCTTCTTATCATTGGAAGTATACCTTTTTTTTTAACTAAAAAATCAATGTAATCATTGTTAGCATCTAATTTAAGATATATTTTTCCATGGGGATTGTATAATTTATATATTAGAACATACCATGGAAGAACATTGTATCGTAGATGATAGAATTGTATTATATCGATATTTTTAGCATTTTTCTTAATATACTCCATTACATCTTTTTTTTCATTCTTTGTATTATTTAGATAATTGATTTTTAAGTTATTATTTTTAAGTATTGTGTCGATGTAGGTGTAATTATCATTGTTGTAGGTGGTTATAGTACAATTATAATACTTAGCTAGGATATAGGGAATCATTCCCACATCCTTTGTAAGTATGTAATTGTATAATCCTGGAAATATACAGTTATACTTCTTCAATTTAATTCTCCTTAATTTTTAAAACAATATATTTCTACTTGTTTTCGTATTGTATGTGTTAATTCTTTTTCATCAGCTTGAATAGGCATTCTAAGTTCATCAAGAAGTTCAAAGTCTGTATCAATTATTTCTTCAACTCTATATATAAACCAACTTGTTGATTCGTCTTTTTCTTTTCTATTGAATAATGGATAATCAAATTCTTCTTTATTAAAACCATTTTTTCCACTATATTCTATTGTCATCTCATCATCATTATGTAAAATAATTTCTACTTCTTTAATTCCCTTATTTTCCTTTAAATCTATAAATCGATAACGATATGTTTCATAATTTATCATTGTAAACACTTGTATATTTTAATAATTGTTATTATATTATAAATTATATATAAGTATAGTAAATAAGAAAGTTTTTAGGTTTGATAATATGAAAGATAGTTTAAGTATAGATGATATAGACTTTGAAAAAGTAATAGATATGGGAAAATTTTCTTTATTTTTTTTAAGTGGAGTTGCTGTAGGTTATGGTATTAAAAAAATAGTTGATTCAGAAGAATTTGAATCTTTAAAAAGTACAATTCTAGATTCTATTGGTAACTCTGAAGATGAGGAAGTTCATCAAATTCCTATTAGTGATGTTGATGAAAGTTCTGAAGATGAATAGATAATATTTTTTATTTAACTTTTTTTTGGGGGATTATTTATTTACAAAGATAAAGTATCAATAATATTATTAAATTGGAATGGACATGAAGATACTGTGGAATGTTTGGAATCATTAAAACATGTTAATTATGATTTTTATGATATATATCTTGTAGATAATGATTCAAAAAAAGAATCTGTTGATTATATTCTTAATTATTTAGAAAATGATTCTTATTATTCACATAGTCTTGTTTTAAAAAATCAACTATATAATTATGTAAAATCAGATGATGTTGATATTTTATTTATAATTAATGATGAAAATTCAGGATTTGCTGGTGGAAATAATGTTGCCCTAAACTATATTTTAAAAACTAAACTAACAGATTATGTTCTACTATTAAATAATGATACTATTGTATCACCTGATTTTATAGATGGATTGATTAGTAAGTTTAATGAATCAGATGACACTGGATTTGTTGGAATAAAACATTATTATTATCATGAAAGAAATAAGTTACAAACTGTTGGTGGAGGTATTGTTGATTTAGTTCATGGTGAGGCTATGGCTGTTTTTGATGATACTAGGGATTCATTTGATTTTATTACAGGTTCGTGTATATTCACATCAGTTGATGTTTTAGATGAAGTTGGTACTATGAATGAGGATTTTTTCATGTACTGGGAGGATGTTGACTGGTCTAGTTGTGTTTGTGAACATGGTTATAAATTAAGAATTTCTAATAGGGGATGTATATATCATAAAGAAGGAGCTTCAATAAAATCATTATCTAGATTATATTACCACATGCGTAATAGAATATTCTATATGAAACGTCATACTAGTGGTTTAATCTATTATAAATTCATTATTTACATTGTATTGTTTGCACTTAAAGAATTCTTTAT
>NZ_MAIF01000110.1:0-14513 GCF_001729395.1 Methanosphaera sp. A6
ATATATAAAAAAAAATAATAAAGATAGAATAAAAAAATAATTATTTCTTTTTTCTTTATTAATATAATGAGCTATAACTTTTATTTTGTTTATTAAAATTAAATAAGTAAAAATAATTTTATTAGGGAGTATAACTATGTCTGATATAATGAATAATGAAGAAATTTTTTCAAACTGCACAGAAATCTTATCACAGATAATTAATGATACAAGTGTACCAAGAAACATAAGAAAAGCAGCTGAAGATTCAACAAATCTTTTAGCAAAAGATGAAGAACCAACAATCAAAGCTAGTACAGTAATATCTATACTAGATGATATAAGTAACGATCCAAACATACCTATACATGCTAGAATTCTTATATGGAATATTTTAAGTGAATTAGAAGCAGTTAAAGATTAAGTGTGTGTGTAATATATTGTGTTTTAGCTATACCTTCTATATATTCACATAGAAGTGTAGCTTCATCAATATCTTTACCCACAGTAATAACACCATGATTTTTTAATAAAACTGCATCCTCTTCTTTCAATGCATTACTTGTATGCAAGGCTAATTTTTTACTACCCGGAGTATAATATTCAACTTCAGCAATATATTCACCAGTAATTTCACCAAAACCTTCCTGTTGACGTAATCTTTTATTACTAAATGCAAAAGCAGTTGCATAAGGTGAATGAACATGAACAACACTGTTTACATCGTTTCTATTAATATATACACCAATATGAAGACTAGTTTCCATTGAAGGAACTTTTTCATCATTTGAAACATATGATAAATCATCTAATTTTACTTTAATAATATCAGAATATTTTAAACTCTTAAAATCAGTTCCTGAAGCAGTTATGTAGATATATTCTCTTTTTTTATCAATTATACTAATATTTCCTGCTTTTCCAATAATCATATCCTTATTATAAATATGATGTGCTGTTTTAACTATATTTTCTATAATGTTATTATCCATAAAATCTAACTCCTATTCTTTAGTAAAATCCAATAACTGTAATGTTCCATGATTTAATACTGGTACTTGAGCACATGTAGGTACTATGTTATAGATTTTCTGAAACTCGGTTTGTTTTTGGAATGTACCAGAATTCAACATATGAACTCCTTTATATTTTGTATGAGAATTAATATGGACATGTCCTGTATGTAATACATCAGGAATATCATCAATAACAAGATAATCCTCAAATTCACTTGCAAGTGGTGTACGTTCACCATATATTGGTGCAAGATGTCTTTTTTCCAGTAACAATTGCATTATTTTATCAGTATCTGCATGTGTATAATTATTTAAAGCCATAACAATATCATCAAAACTTCGACCATGATATATTTGAACTTTAATATTATCTAAGTTAACAACTGAGGGATTACTTACCATTTCAATATTTTTCTGATTACATAAATCTTTAGCATATTTCTCAGTTAATGCAGGTTGAGGTTCTGCAAGACGTGTAGCATCATGGTTACCTGGAGATAATATTATAGGAATATCTGTAATATCACCTAATAGGCGTGCAGCTTCAGCATATTGTTCATATATATCTTTAATTTTTAATTCCTTTTCTTGATTTGGATAGATTCCAATACCATCAACTAAGTCTCCACCAATAACAAGGTATTTAACATCGTTTGCAAGGTCTTGTTGCTCTTGATTTCCATAATTTCCATTTAACCATTTAATGAATCTATTAAATGAATCTTCATCAAATTGTTTACTACCTATATGAACATCTGAAATAAATACTATTGAAAAATTCATGTCTTTATCTATAATTTTATGTCTTTGAATTCCTGGATGTACAATTTCATCTGCTCTTATTAATGTTCCATTAGTACTACCACTAACTCCAATAACTTCATCTTTTACAAGTGTCTGACTACTATTTATTAAATCTTCGTTATCATTTAGTATTATGACACTTCCAGTACCTGTAGGATCTTCTATTTCTATTATTCTATGCCCATTTTTTGTATTATTAATATTATTTATCATTCCAATAACTTGTAAATTATCAATGTTTGTTTTTGTAGTTTTTAATTCATTTATTTTCTTAAATTCAGGATTTTCTTGTATAATTTTCTTTAATTTATCATATCTACTATTGAAGTACTTATTTAAATCATTAATATCTCCATCAGTGTATGATTTGTTTGTTACATCAAGTATTACTTCGTATGGTGTTTCTTGTTTCGATCGTATTTCTCTTGTTTTTGGATTTTCAATTATTGATTCATGTATTCTTCTTTTTTCTTGTTCTTGATAATTTCTTATAGTTTGTGTAGTGATGATATACTGATCATTTTCATTTTCTTCAATATATTCTATTAATTCATTAATTAGATAATCATAATCAGAATTTCCCTTGATTTCTGCATAAGCATTGTTATTTAATAACAGTTGTGCTTTTTGAAATTTTTTAATTATATCATTTGACATTAGATCAGCTACATTTTTTTTAATTATATATTTTTTTATCTCAATAATATAATATATAATATATATTATAATTAACTTAAATTAATATTAGAATATAAACTGTTATTATACTATTTTATATTAATTAAACTATGGGGGTAAATTAATGTCAAAGATACTTAAGATTCTTCTTTTTGTTGTAGGGATTTTCATATTTTTTGAAATTGGATTGTTTGCATCGTATACTTTAATATCTTCAGGTCATGTTGATCCTGTGGAATTGGTTTCAGTACAAATAAATGAAGCTTCAGATTTTATAGGTTCTTTTACTGGTGAAAAAAATCTAAAAGATCAGAATACATTAAATATAACTAATAATGAGAATGTAGCTTTAGTTTTAAATAATTTAACGAATTTGAGTGTTAATCTGAATTCTGTTACAGCGAAGGTTTCAAGTGATGATACTGGAAATCAAACAGTTACAATAACAGCTTTAGCATCAAAAGATGTACAAGTATCATCTGGTGGAGCAATTATAATAGCTCCTGAACAAACATACAGTATTACTGCTACTGCTATTGGTGAAGTATATTCTTCTGGTAAAGTTAAAATTAATACAACATCAATATCTCTTAAAGAAAGTATTGTTTTATATGATCAATCAAATAATAAAACCAGTGGAAAAAATATAACTAATATATCACAGTATATTGCAGATAAAAATAGTAACAATACTACTGGGGTTTATAATAATACAACAGCTGTTCAAAATACTAATAATTTAAGTAGGGCACGAGCATAAGTATTATTTTTTCATTTCTTTTTTTTAATTCTTTTTTTCATAATATTTACATAATTAAATTTATATCTACTAAAAATCTACTTTTTTGGAAATTATCAGGCTTAATAATAAATAATATGAAGAATACATTATTATTCAACATTAATACAGTATTTTTTTATTATATTATATCTTTAAAGATTTTAATTTCTAATGTATTATGATAAATACTTAATAAGGAGGACATTTTTAATGATTAGTTTAATAGGGATAGGTTCAAAAAGAGAACACATAACTCTAAAAGCAGTAGATAGAATAAAGGAAGCTGATGTAGTAATTGCATATCATCCATATCTTACACATATTCAGGATTTGCTAGAAGGAAAAGAAGTACATAGTAGAGGTATGGGAGATGAAATGCAAAGGGTAGAATTGGCTGTTGAAAAGGAAAAAGAAGGTTTACAAGTGGCAATTATAAGTTCTGGAGATCCTGGAATTTATGGTATGGCAAATGTATATTTTCAGATAATTGATAAATATCCTGACCTTGAATTTGAGGTAATACCTGGTGTAACAGCAGCAACATACTCAGCAAGTGCACTTGGAGCTCCATTACATGATCTTGCAATTATTAGTCTTAGTAATTTATTAACTCCACTTGATGAAATTCAAAGAAAAATAAAACATGCTGCAATAGCAGATTTAGTAATAGCATTCTACAATCCTAAGAGTAAATCTAGAACAGAACCATTTGAAGTAGCATGTGATACTTTATTAGAAAATAGAAATCCTGAAACACCTGTTGGTATTGTTACAACAAAGGATGGAGTTGAAACTTTAACAAATATTTGTAAATTAAAAGATTTAAGAACTCAGGATATTGACATGTTTACAACAATCATTGTTGGAAATTCAATGACTTATGTTAAAAAAGGTAAAATGATAACTCCAAGGGGTTATAAAATGGATGCTAAGTTACCTGAGTTAACAGAACAATTCTATGAAAAATTCTTTAAAGGGGATATACAGATTGGTCCTAACACTGATTGTGAATATTTCCCATGTCATAATAATCAAGAAAATTGTACATTCTGTTTCTGTCCATTCTATCCATGTGCTGATGGATCAACTGGTGGAAAATGGATAGAAGGAAAGAATGTGTGGAATTGTAGTAATTGTAATTGGATACATAAAGATGAAGTTGTAGATGAAGTACTTGACTATGTAAAAGATAATATTCATTCTATGAATGATTTTAAAACTAAGAAAAAAGCATTATTAAAACTTAGACGTTCTACAATTTATAAAACTAGAAATTTAGATTTTAATCGTAACTTTGAATTAGATGAATAACTCATTCTATTTTTATTATTTTTTACACTTGAAATCCATGTTTTTGTTTTTTACATAGATTTTATTCATCTACTTTTTAAATTAGAAAATATTTTTAGAACATAATTTACACTTGAAATATATCTTATTGGATTTTACTATTTTTCTATATTCACTATATTATTAATATCATCTATAGTGTAGTTCATATTATCATCATAATTTATTTTCATGGCATTAACAGGACAGTTACTCACACATTGACTACAACCCATACAATTACTATTTACTTTAATTTTATTATCATCTATTGTTATTGCCTCAACAAAACATATATCAACACATTTTTTACATAAAATACATTGATTATCATCACAATAAACACTAATACCTGGTAATTTATGGAAGTTTCCCTGAATACTATCACTAAAATTAGGTAGTACTCTCCATAAACAACAACATGGACAACAATTACATATTGTTAATAACTCATCTGATGGACCTACATTCATCCACCTAACATCAAGTTTATTTCTACCCATAATATGAATTAATCCAGCATTATTACATTTATCAATATGATTAATAGCCTCATCTGGTGTTACTTCTCTACAATACTTTCTGGAAATCTTTTTTGTAGCTCTTCCAAGAAATATACAACCTATTCTGTGGATAATCATTACAATTTGCAGAAGTTCTACATAAACAACTATTCATTATAACAATATAATTAGCATTTCTAATAATTTCTTTAATAATATCACTTGGAAATACGATATTTTTGGTTTTATCAATTGTTTTATTAACTTCAATAGTTTCTAAGTGGGTAATATTATTGTTATTTGGAATAAAATATGTTTTATCATCTTCAAAAAGTAGTTTTGTTAGTATTTTATTGAAAATTCTTGATTTTCTACTTAAAAGTGCAACTTTAAAACGTAAATGGAAGATGTACTTCACAATAAATGTACTTATATCTTCAAAAACAATACGCTTCATAGTATCAATCCTAAAAATTAAAAAAAAGGTGGAATTAAATATCCACTGTCATTTGAGCTTTATACACAGTAACTGCTTTTCCTTCCATTGTAGCAGTTAAGTATTCATTATGATCACTTACTGTAATATCTAAATCTCCTCCAGAGAGATGTGCATGAACTTTTTCATTTAAAAGTCCCATTTTATATCCAAGGAGTACACAACTTGTTGTACCAGTACCACAAGCAAATGTAAAACCTGCACCACGTTCCCATGTTAAAATGTTAATTTCTCCAGGAGAAACAATATTTACAAAATGAACATTTACTTTTTCAGGAAATGCTTTATGATTTTCAATACGTGGACCATAATAATCTAAATCAATATCATCAATGTTTATATCAGTAAATGAAACAGCATGTGGATTTCCTACACTAACAGAACTCATTATGATTTTTTCACCATCAACATCAATTTCTTCATCAATAAATTCATCAGTATTTCCACTAGGAGCTATTGCTGGAATTTCTTCTGGTTTGAAAAATCCCTTTCCCATATCAATAGCAATACTTTTAACAACATCATCTTCAACTGTAAGTCTTGCTTCTTTAATATCTTCCATAGTTTCTATTTGCATGGTTTGTTTTTTAACAATATCATTATCATAAACGTACTTTGCTAAACAACGAATACCATTTCCACACATTTCAGCTTCACTACCATCACTGTTAAATATACGGAATCTAACATCAGATTTATCTGATTTACATGCAAATATTACACCGTCAGAACCAACACTAAATCTACGTGTGCATATATCGTTACTTAATTTGTTTTTTGCTTCTTCAGGAATAACTTCAGTTTCTGTTTCATTAATTACAATATAATCATTACCAAGTGCATGCATTTTAGTAAATTCTATTTCTTTAATCATTTTAATAACCTTGTAGGAATTTTTTGACCATTAAATAAGTCACTGAATTCTTCTCTTCTTCTAATTACATCTACTTCGTCTTTGTTTACAAGAACTTCTGCAGGTCTAGGTCTTGAATTGTATTGTGAAGCCATACTGTATGCATATGCTCCAGCATTTAATATTGCAAGTAAGTCTCCTTCTTCAAGTTTAGGCATAGGTCTGTCTCTTGCAAATAAATCTCCTGATTCACATAAGTTTCCTGCAATATCAATTTCTTCCACATTTTCTTCATTAATTTTATTTGCAACAACTATGTGGTGGTATGAACCATACATTGTAGGTCTAAGTAATGTTCCAAATCCACAGTCTACACCAGCAAATTTACGATAACTTTCTTTTATAGTATTTACTCTCGTAAGGAGTACTTCAGCATTACCTACTAAGAATCTTCCTGGTTCTATGTACATTGCAGGTTTTCCCATATCATATTCTTCTAATTTTGATTTAAATAATTTAATTATGTCTGTTGTGAATGTTTCTAGGTCTAATTCATTTTCTGTTGGTTCATATGGGATACCAAATCCTCCACCAAAATCTAGGAATTTAAAGTCTACTCCTACTTCTTTATGAACTTTTCCAGCAATATCCATCATTGTTTCAACAGCTAACATGAATGGTTCAGATTCAAGAATTTCAGAACCTATGTGGGAGTGCATTCCTATAGGTTTAAATCCTAAATCAATAGCTTTTTGATATACTTCAACAGCTTCTTCTTCTTTTATTCCAAATTTACTTTTTGGACCACCAGTAATACAGTGTTCATGATGTCCTGCTTCTACCATCGGGTTAACTCTTATGGATATTTCTTTTCCTTTAGTTCCTTCAATGGTACTTAATCTTTCAAGTGCAGAAATACTGTCAAGATTTATTGTAACTCCAGTTTTATGTGCATATTCTAGTTCTTCATTTGTTACGTTGTTTCCAGTAAATACTATTCTTTCTGGTGTAAATCCTGCAAGAAGTGCAGTGTATATTTCACCGGGAGATACGGCATCAATGTAACTTCCTTCATCTTCTAATATTTTCATTACTGCTAGGTTTGTATTTGCTTTTGCAGCATAACACATGTGAAGATCTTCATATTTACTATTAAATGCAGTGTATAATTTATTATAATTATTTCTAACTTTTTCTTCATCTATCACATATAATGGTGTTTTATATTTTTCAGCAAGTTCGTTAGCATCTATATTTCCAATAATGAGATGATTATTTTCTTTTTTTAAATTAAAATCATATGGCATTTTATTGATTCCTATTGTAGTTAGTTTATATTTTAAAAAAAAGTTATATAATATTCTATTTAATCAAAAAAAGTTCTTTTTTAAAAGTATAAATTTTATAGTTAATATATTTTTGTTATTTTTTTTATAAATTTTAAATTAAAAATAGATTATAAATAACGAGCCCAGGGGGATTTGAACCCCCGATCTTGGGATCCGAAGTCCCACGTCATAATCCTGGCTAGACTATGAGCCCATCTTTAACATTATAATTATTTGTATTTTATTATATAATTACTTTCTTATATTTTATTAATTTAATTAAAAAAATTATTATAGCATTATAATAATATATATTAATATATTATTGAGAAATATTTTGTAGATTTAATTAATTTTTTTTAATCATAATATTCCCTATTGGATTCAAGTATATTTTTTATTTAATAATAGGATATGATTTAATGAGAAGCGATAATATAAAAAAAGGAATTAACAGAACATCACACAGATCCCTCCTAAGAGCATGTGGATTGGATGATAATGATATGAAAAAACCATTTATTGGAATAGCTAATAGTTATACTGATATAGTACCTGGACATATTCATTTAAAAGATTTAGTTCAAGAAGTTAAAGAGGTTATTAGATTAGAAGGGGGAGTTCCTTTTGAATTTGATACAATGGCTGTTTGTGATGGTATAGCAATGAATCATGAAGGAATGTATTATTCTCTTCCATCACGGGAAATTATTGCAAATACTGTGGAAAGTATGGCAATGGCACATCAATTTGATGCATTGATACTAATGCCAACCTGTGATAAAGTTGTACCAGGTATGATAATGGCAGCAGCAAGATTAAATATTCCAGCAATAGTTATTACTGGTGGACCAATGATGCCAGGTAAATTCCATGGTGAAACAGTAGATTTTATTAATGTTACAGAAGCTGTAGGAGCAACACAATCTGGTAAAATGTCAGAAGAAGATCTATATGAATTAGAACGTTGTGCTTGTCCAGGAGCAGGTTCATGTGCAGGATTATTTACAGCAAATACAATGGCTTGTCTTACAGAAACAATGGGTATGAGTCTACCAGGATGTGCAACAGCACATGCAGTAAGTGATAAAAAAGTAGAAATTGCAAGAGCTTCAGCTAAAAAAATATTTACATTATTAGAAAATGATATTAAGCCATCAGATATATTAACTCAGGAAGCATTTGAAAATGCAATAAAAGTTGACTTAGCATTGGGAGGTTCTACAAATACCACATTACATATTCCTGCAATAGCAAATGAAGTGGATGGAGTAGATGTAACAATAGATTTATTTGATAAATTAAGTCATGAAGTACCATATATTTGTAGTATTAGACCTGGTGGAAACAATCGTATGATTGATGTTGAAAATGCTGGAGGAATTCCTGCAGTAATGAAAAACATGGAATCAATACTTAACACTGATTGTATAACATGTACTTCAAACTCAGTAAAAGAAAACTTAGAAAAAGTGTCTGATATTGATTATAATGTAATTCACACATTAGATGATCCTATAAGAACAGAAGGTGGAATTGCAGTGTTATATGGAAATGTAGCACCTAATGGTTGTGTAATTAAACAGGGTGCAGTAAATGAAGACATGCTTGTTCATTCAGGTCCATGTAAAGTATTTAATTCTGAAGAAGAATGTGTACTAGCCATAGAAAATGATGAAATTATCGATGGGGATGTTGTAGTAATAAGGTATGAAGGTCCAAAAGGAGGACCAGGTATGCGTGAAATGCTAAATCCTACAGCAGCAATAATGGGTCGTGAATTATTCCATGTAGCTTTAATTACTGATGGTAGATTTTCAGGAGGAAGTAGAGGTCCATGTATAGGACATATATCACCTGAAGCAGCAGAAGGTGGACCTATTGGTGCAATAGAAAATGGAGATATTGTTTCTATAAATGTAAAAGAAAGAACTATTAAATTAGAATTAACTGATGATGAAATAAAAGAAAGATTATCTAAAGTTAAACCAGTGGAACGTAATCTTAAAGGATGGTTAAAACAATACCAAAAATTAGCAACATCTGCAGATAAAGGTGCAATACTAAAATAAATCCTTTTTATTTTCTTTTTTCAAGTGATATGGGGGTGAATTTTTTGTCTAAAAAACGCAATAATAGGAAGAATAAGAAAAAAAATCAAAAAGAATTAGAGGATACATCAAAGAGTAAATATCATTTAACAAAAGAAATACTAAGTTATGTTCTTATAATAGTTATTGCTGTTATTTTATCAGCACACCTTAATGTGGTAGTATCAGGAAGTATGGAACCATCATTTTATAGGGGTGATATTGTAGCAATTGAAAATGTTCATACATATTATGGAATGCAAGAATTTGACCCATATAATGATATTAAAATAAATGATGTGGTTGTATATGATGCACAATGGTATCCAGAACCTGTAATACATAGGGTTATTGATATAAATGAAATAAATGGATCTAAATATTATACTATAAAAGGAGATAATAATGAAGTTGAAGATCCATATCTAGTTTCACCAGAACAAATAAGAGCTAAAGTAATCACAATTGGTGATAATTTATTAATCATTCCAAAAATAGGATATATAACTCTATGGTTTAGAGGATTATGATTTAAACATAAACTAAGAGGAGATAGAATTAATGTACTCAAAACTAAAGACAGAGATAAATGAAAGTATAAAAGAAGCTTTAACAAAACTAAGAATAAAATATGATGATGAAATCATACTAGAAGAACCACCAAATCCTTCCATGGGTGATATGTCAACTAATATTGCTTTCTCTTTAGCTAGTAAACTAAAAAAGTCACCAGTTGAAATTGCTCAGGAAATTAAGGAAAATATAAAACTACCATTATATTTTGAAAAAGTAGAAACAAAAGGACCATATATTAACTTCTATATTAACTACACATTATTTACAACAAAAGTAGTAAATTATATTGATAAAAATTATGGTGAACTACCAGAAAAAGATGAAAGAATTCTTTTAGAACATACATCTGCAAATCCTAATGGTCCATTACATGTTGGACATCTAAGAAATGCAATACTTGGAGATTCTCTAAAAAGAATACTTCAACATGCAGGATATAAAGTAGAAGCTCAATATTATGTTAATGATATGGGTAGACAAATTGCAATTATTGTATGGGGAATGGACAAATTTAACTACACAGTTGATGATGATAAAAAAGCAGATCATGCAATAGGTGAAGTATATTATAAATGTAATCAACAATTAGAAGCAAATCCTGAATATAATCAAGAAATAGATGATATTTTAAGAAAATATGAAGAAGGAACTGATGCAGCACTAATTGATGCTTTCCAAGGCGTAGTAGAATATTGTATTGATGGAATAAAAGAAACACTTAAAGATTTAAATATTAAAATGAATCTTTTTAAATGGGAAAGTACATTTTTAAGAAATGGTAGTGTAGATGATGTACTTGAAAAATTACAACCATTTACAATACAAAAGGATATTCTATACTTACCTTTAGAAAGATATAATGTAGATAAAGAATTAGTACTTAGAAGATCAAATGGTACTAGTTTATATGCAACAAGAGATTTAGCATATCATCAATATAAAACAAAAAATAGTGATATTTCATTAGATATTTTAGGAGCAGATCATAAATTAGCTGCAAAACAGTTAGGTTTAGCATTAGAATTATCTAATAATAGGGCTCCAGAAGTAGTATTCTATGAATTTATAGATTTACCTGAAGGTTCAATGTCAACAAGAAAAGGAGTGTTTATATCAGTTGATGAATTTATTGAACAATCAGTAGAACATGCAAAAGAAGAATTAATACGTCGTGATCTTGATTTAACAGAAAAACAAATCGAAGAAGTATCAAAAATTGTTGGTGTAGGTTCAATAAGATTCTATATTAATCAAATATCACCAGAAAAACCTATTACATTCAAATGGGAAGAAGCATTAAGCTTTGAGCGAGGCTGTGCTTCAATACAATATGCTCATGCAAGAGCATGTAAATTACTTGCTAAATCAGATTATAATGAATTTGAAGAAGTAAGATGTGATTATGAATTAGATGATGAAGAAAAAGATCTTATAAAAACATTATCACAATTTACAGAAGTAATTTGTCAATCTGCACAAGAAAGAAGAGTACATCATTTAGCTCAATACACATTAAGTCTTTCAAAAGCATTTAATAAATTCTACAAATCAAAACAAGTTATAGGTTCAGAACATGAGAAACTACGTTTAAAACTAGTTGATGCTTCAAGAATTACACTTAAAAATTCTCTAAAACTCTTAGGAATTAAATCTCCAGAATTCATGTAATTCTCCTCTAAACTTCTTTTTTTAGATTTTTACAAGATATTTAATTATATTTTATTTATTATATTTTTACTAATAATATTAATTTGGAATACAAATACTGATATTAATATAATATGAATTATATAAATAATAACTAATGATATTTTAATTATTATAATCTACTTAAGTATATTTATTTAATAAATAGTAGATTAATTATACGTGTCTCGGAATTTCATGGAGGAATAATTAGAAATGCGAACTTTAATGATACATTCAGATTATTTAAGGTATAAAACTAGAAGTAAAACTAAAATAGCTGAAGATATAGATGATGAAAAAAGAGTTTCTGGAGTAGATGAAGCACTAGTTGCTTTTATTGCAGTTGAAAAAGAAGATGAAGAAAATCCAGAATTAATAATTAATAAAGCAGTAAAAGAAATATTAAATGTACAAAATAAAGTAAATGCAGAAAATATTGTAATTTATCCATATGCACACTTAAGTTCTTCTTTATCAAACCCTGATATAGCTCAAAAAATATTAAAAGGTATTGAAGCTGAATTATTAGATAACAATGAAGCAGTGCTTAGAGTACCATTTGGATGGTATAAATCCTTTGAATTATCATGTAAAGGACATCCATTATCTGAGTTATCAAGAACTATAACAACAGAACCTGAAGAAGAAAGTGAAGACTCTGAAGAAGAACCTTCAGAACCATCTAAAATGTTTATCTTAGAAGAAGATGGAAACATATTCGATGTTGAAGAATACAACTATAAAAATAAAACTCTAAGACAATTAGTTGATCATGAAGAAGGTAAAACAAAAGATACAGGAAAACAACCACCTCATGTAAGATTAATGAGGGAAAAAGAATTGGCAAGTAATGAACCAGCAGCTGATGTGGGACATATTAGATGGTATCCTAAAGGTAAACTTGTAAAAGATTTATTAAGTGACTATGTATATCAACTTGTTACACAAAGAGGTGCAATGCCTGTAGAAACTCCTGTAATGTATGATTTAGCAAATCCTGCAATAAGAGAACATGCAGAAAAATTTGGTGAAAGACAATACAGATTAAAAACAAAACACAGAGAATTAATGTTAAGATTTGCATGTTGTTTTGGAGCATTCAGAATTCTAGCAGATTCATTCCTCACATGGAAAAACATGCCTGTAGGAATTTATGAATTATCAACATTCAGTTTCAGATTTGAAAGACAGGGAGAAGTTGTAGGTCTTAAAAGATTAAGAGCTTTCACAATGCCTGATTTCCACAGTGTATGTTTAAATGATGATCATGCAAGAGAAGTATTTGCAAATCAAGTAGATATGTGTGCTCAAACAGAAACTGATTTAGATGTACATTATGAGGTTGCATTCCGTGTAACACAAGACTTCTTTGATGAAAATGAAGATTGGATTAAAGAAGTAGTTAAAAACAACATTAAAAAACCAGTTCTTTTAGAAGTTATTCCTAAAATGAAACATTACTGGAATGCTAAAGTTGACTTTGCAGCAATTGATGATTTGGGAAGACCAATAGAAAATCCTACAGTTCAAATGGATATTCAAAGTGCAAAAAGATTTGGTATCACATATCTTGATGAAAATGAAGAACAACAATATCCAACAATATTACACTGTAGTCCTACAGGAAGTATTGAAAGAGTTATTTGTAGTTTACTTGAAAAAACTTCAACAGATAAGGGTAATAAACCATCATTACCATTATGGCTTGCACCTACACAGGTAAGAATAATTCCTGTTACTGATAATCACTTAGATTATGCTAAAGAGATTTACCAACAAATTAGGGACAGTAATATAAGGGTGGATATTGATGATACTGCTGAAAGAGTAGGTAAGAAAATTAGAAATGCTGGAAAAGAATGGATTCCATACACAATAGTTGTAGGTGATAATGAGGTAGAAAATAATTCTATTTCAGTTAACAGACGTGTTGACAACACTAAAGAAGAAATTTCTATTGAAGATTTAGCAGAAGAAATACATACTCTTACAAAAGACATGCCATTTAGACAGTTACCTTTACCATACATGGTATCTAAACGTGTAAAATTTGATTAAGGTAGTATTATATCTTAATTATTCCTCTTTTTTTTAATCTTTTTATTTAAAATATATTTTAGGTGAATATTTAATTTTTTTTTAAATTTTAAATAATTTTCATACATTGAATTTCAATATAAATGAAAACTATAACAATTACTTATTTATTATATTAAATTTTATATATATTCAAATATGAAAAAATAATATAGAAGATTTATTTTTAATATGAATCTTTTTTATTATAAAATGAGATTGTAGTATAAAAAAGATTTTAATATCTTTTTTTACTATCTTCTCGGAAGGTTTTAAAAGAAAATGAAAATAATAAAATATTTTAGTTTATTTATT
>NZ_MAIF01000111.1:0-2584 GCF_001729395.1 Methanosphaera sp. A6
TCATTGATTACATTGTATTCTTGACCATCAATTGTTATTATAATCGCTTTGTTTGCTAGTAAGTTTCGAAATTCATCTTTAAGTTTTCCACTTATAGTAATATCAGATCCAATAGTTTTATCATCAATTGTGTCAATGGATAGATTTGTATTTATTCTATGTACATTGAATGATGTTTCATTGTATGAAGAAGAATATTTATCATTGCCAATATATCCTACCATTATCCTATTTTCTCCAAGTGTGGTTGTAGTATAGGAGTAATTATATTTTCCATTTACATCTGTGGTTGTTGTTATGTTATGTGTATTTATTAAAATACTTACTTGAGTATTTGGTAGTATGTTTCCAAATTCATCTTTGAGTATTCCACTTATCCAAATAGTTGAGTCTATTGTTTTATCACTTATATTATCTAGTGAAATGGTTGTGTTTATTTTACGTACATTGAATGATGTTTGATTACTACTTGGATTATATGCTGTGTCTCCATCATATGTTACTAGTACTGTTTTTTCTCCAGAAGATGTTATGGTATGTGTTATCCTATATTTTCCATTATCATCTGTTGTTATGGTGTGTTGTTGATTATCTATTGTGATTATTATGTTTTTATTTGTAAGTACTGTGCCATTCACATCTGTTAATATACCACTTATTTCAATAGAATCATCAATATGTGTATTTTCTATTGGATTTAGTGTTATTTGTGTATCATGTTTTTTACCTGTGAATGTTTTTGTATCTTCTGATGGATTGTATGTTCTTGTTCCTTCAAATAATGCTGTAACTGTATTATCACCAAGTAAAACTTTAGCTCCAGTATATGTGAATCCACCAGTACTGTTTGTTATTAAAATCTTTTGATTACCATTAATTGTAACTATTACTTTAGCATTGGATATGACTTCGTCATTGGCATTTGTAAGTGTTCCTGTGATATTTGCAAGTTTATCAAATAGTTCATCATTGATGTTGTTAATTATGATATTTGTATCTATTTTATATACTTCGAATGATGATTTAGCTTCAGATGGAAGATATTTGTAATTTCCATCATAGGTTACTTTTATGTTATGATTACCAACTTCTTCTGCAGTGTAGGATATAGTATAATATCCATTATCATTTGTAGTAACTTCTCCAATTAATACATCATCAACATATACTTTCAGTGTTTGATTTGGAAGATATGTATTTCCACTTGTGAGTCTTCCATTTATTGTCATTGTTGTTGAATTTAATATTTTCTGTGCATGATCTATGGAAATCATACTGTCTTCAAGAATAATTATATTTTTTTTATTAGTTTTATCTTGAGTATCTTGAATTCCATTGTTACTTACTTTGTTTTCATCAGTTATCTGTGTACCATCATATGTAACATTGTATAATGATATATTTCCCAGATATACGTGCATTTCTATAGATCCACTTAGTTCTGTTTGATTTAATAGTACTTTTGCTTGATTACTTGCTACATTAATTCCACAATATTGGTTATTAGATAAACGTGACTTTTCTATATAAACATTTGAATTTCCTTTTATCTCTATTGTAGCACCATGAGCAATTCTACCATTGTTATTTATGTTACTATTTAATATTGTAACATTACCTTCTGATTTAATAGCTTGAATTGTTCTTGATATTGTACAGTTATCTAATATTAATTCTCCACCAGCATTAACTATTATTGCAGGTCTGTATAGCCAATCACTGGAAAATTCAGAATTACTATCTATAACTATATTTTTCAATGTAAGTTTTTGTCCTGCATTAATTGTTACAAAGTATTGATTTGGATTATTTGGTATTATCTTATGGTTATTTCCATATATTGTAGTATTTCCATCAGATAATGTTAATTGTCCAGAGGTATCACTTGTTAAATTAAATGTTCCATTGGTGTTTATTTGATTTAAACTTGAAACATTTTTATATGGTTCTTCAATATTTTTTAAATTAAATGTACTGTCTTTTATGTTATTAGTTACTTTTGGATTAATATTTACTTCATTTGATACTGTATTTTTATCATAAGATACTTCCTCGTGATCTTCAAGAGGTACTAATGTTGATGAATCAGTGTTTGATTTTTTATTAGACTTTGCATCATGATTTGATGCTTCTTGAGTGTCATCATCTGTTGTTGATTTTTCAGTGCTACTTATTGTTGGTTCTTTCTTTGTTATTGTGTTTTTCGTAGTTTCTTTAGCTTTTATTTTATCAATTTGTGTATTCTGCATTTTTCCTATTATTTCTTTTTGATTTACTATTTTATCAACATTTGATTCTTTTAGAGCATTTATATTTGTATCAATATCTTGTTTTTTTACTTCTAACTCTGAAATATCTTTAGAAGTATCTGTTGCTACAGCGCAACTTAATCCAATTAATAAAACTAATAACATAATAAATATACACACTATTCTATTTTTATGCATAGTTTCACCAATTTATAATCTTATTTTTATCTCTACTTTCATTTGATTATCCTTATTTCATAATTATTTATGAAGTTTATCCTGTTTGATTTAAAAAAATTTTATTTTTCACCCATATTAAATAAATAGAATATTTT
>NZ_MAIF01000112.1:0-35042 GCF_001729395.1 Methanosphaera sp. A6
ACTTTATAATAAACTAATTTTATTAAGATTTATTTAAAAAATTATTAACTATTTTTTCTAGAAATTATATTTAACTTTATATTATATCTACACAAGACATATTAAGTATAAGAAAGATATACTTGAAATTAGTAAGAAAATAATAAGGAGTTAGATAAATGGTTAAAGCTGACGTAACAGATATGTTAATTTTAGCTCTAATTTCTGGAGTTACTGCAATATTAACATCTGTAATGGGAATTAGTGGTACTGTTATTGGTGCTGTTGTATCATCACTAGCGGCTGAAATGTTAAAAACATATATTAAAGAACCTGTAAAGGATAAGATTGCCGAGTATGATGCTTCAAGTACAGAAACTACTTATTATGATACAGATAGTTCATATACTGATTATAATATTAATAAAAAATATCAGTACACTAAAGAAACTCATGATGACTCATCACATATCAGTACTAGATTGTTATTTTTATTTCCATTAGTTGTTATTTTAATTATAGAATTAATACACTTCCTAGGTACTATTAATATCATACCTAATACAGTGGTATACAACTTAGAATCATTAACTAATTGGACATTATTTAGAACTATAGGTTATGCTCTTATTGTTATGGGATTATATCCATTAGTCTCTAAAAAACTTAGTACTCATCAGGGTATTATCTTAATTATTGTAGGAATCATTGAATTAATCATAGGTTATGCTGATACAAGTACACAAGCTTCAATGCTATTTTCAGTATTTAGTTCATTAAAGGAATATGTAAATATACTTATTATATTAGCAATATTATATACTGCTCTTACAGTACCTGATGAAATTAAAGAAAAAAATAATTATCGTGAATTTAGACATGAACCTATAAATAATAATTTTAAAAATGAATTCCATAACAATACAAAGAAGTTTCATAACAAAAAATTTAACAACAAAACAAATTATAAATCTAGAAGAAACTATAAAAATAGAAATTTTAAAGATGAAGATGAAGATTACTTCTATTATTATGAAGAAGAATAATCTCTCTCACATATTTTTTTTTAAACATTTTTTAAGAATTTTCAATATATGTTTTTATTACTCCACGACCACTATTTCTAAATGCACGTGCTACTCCACCTTGTCCTAATTTTATACCCCCAAATTTACGTGAAATCATAATCATATATCCATCTAAATTATATTCCTGAAGTAATTCAAGTAGTACTCTACCAGGAGATCCCACCTCTCCATCATTACGTGAATCTTCATCATTACCTACTATTGCTGCATAACAATGATGGGCTGCCTTTTTATATTTCTTATTGTGTATTTTCTGTATTTCTTGAATATCATCTGTAAGATTTTCTATCTGATATAAATGTGCATAAAATTTACTTTTACGATCAACTAGTTTTCCAGCACAGACCTCTTTTATTGTCAAAGTTATCACCTAATTTATTATATTATTTTTATAAGTCTTATAGATAAGTTTATTATATAAATAAAAATTAAATAATACATAAATAAATAAATTTTTTTTAAAAGTTATAATTATTTATAATAAAGTGAGCTATATTATGCCTAAGAATATAAAAAATAACACATTAAAAGAAATTCTTGATATTATATTATATGAAGCACCATCAACACAAGATGAAATTGCTGAAAAATTAAATATAAGTCGAAGATATGTAACTAAATTATTAAAGCCATTAATAGATGAAAATGTTATTAAAAAAGCATATGTTGTTGATTTAAAAAAATTCAATGAAATATCTGAAAACTATGAAACAGAAAATTCTCTACCAGAATATTCTGGAGAATACTTCATTAAGGAAATGATGAAGGAAATGGGTGAACAAATCTGTAAACAATTTGCATGGTCATTTGAAGCACTGAAAAACAACGATGTTGATTTGGCTCAAAAAGCATTAGATGAAGATTTGAATACAAATCATATGTATACAAAAATTAAGTCATCCACTGATACAGTTATATCACTAGATCCATACTTTGAATTTAACAACACAATAATGTTCAATGAAATTGCATATGATATGGAACGTATTGGTGATCATATATGTCATATACCAAAATTTGTTCTTGAGGAGAATAAGGAAGTTAAAGAACCAATTATTGATGTATTAGAAGAAATGTATGAAATGTCAGAAACTATGTTTAAAAAAGCTGTTCGTAGTTTTTTTAAAAGAGATGTGAATATTAAGGAAAAAATGGATCGTTATGAAAGGGAATTAACTAACTTACAAAAATTAGCTACTAAGAAAATATCCAGCCAAATGGCTAAAGATAATATAGATAAGAAAAACTCAACATATTACTTAGTATTATTTAGAGTTGTTAAATCCTTTGAGAGAATTGGAGACATATCTATTGAAATAACCGAAGCTACAACCCAATTTTATATTGAAAACCAATCTTATAATAACAGCACCCATTTTAAGTATTTTAATAATAAAAATTAATTTTTAAAATTTTTATTATTTTTTTTTAGAATATTCTAATTGATAAGAAAGGTTTTTTAAAATATAGTTCACTTTTTTTACACTCTTTTATATTTTTTATTCACTTATCTACAGAACAATAGTTCATAATTTAGGAACACTTTTTTTTATTAATTCATATATAGTTCACATGAATTCTAAAAAAGTACAATATATGTGAATTACATAAGCAATGAGTTCCTATTTTGCACATAAAAGTACCCATAATAACCAACCTTTAAATAGACTACCTACAAATTATGAAATATACAGGGAGAAAAAAATGAAATAAAATTATAAAGTTAGAGGTATAATTTAGATGAAACATAATTATAAATTCATAATACTAGTAGTTATAATACTACTAATAGCTGGATTTATGGTTTTTGCCCCAGGAGTTGAAAAGCATAATAACATAGCTATAGCAGGTTCTACATCAGTACAACCTGTAGCAGAAAAATTAGCTGAACAGTATATGCAAATAGACTCTAGTGATAAATTAACAGTACAAGGAGGAGGATCTTCCATGGGACTAAACAGTGTTAAAAAAAGTTCAGCCCAAATAGGAACATATTCTTCCAAATTAGCATCCAAAAAAGCAGGAGCTAATGTTAAACAAACAAAAATAGCTACTGATGGAATAGCAATTATTGTAAATCCAAATAACAAAGTATCAGACCTAACAAAAGACCAAGTAAAAGATATTTTTACAGGTAAAATAACTGACTGGAGTCAAGTTGGAGGAACACCTGGAAAAATAAATGTAATAACACGTGAAGATGGTTCAGGAACCAGAGACGCTGTTACAAAAGTAGTGTTAGATGATGAAGACTTTGTTAAAAATGCAGTTGTACAAAGTTCAACAGGATCATTAATGCAATCAGTATCTTCAGATCCAAATTCAATAGGATATGCATCATTATCAGATTTAAGAGAAAATCAAATTAAAAAATTAAAAATCAATGGTGTGGAAGCTACAGATTCAAATATTAAAAATGGAAGTTACGTAGTACAAAGACCATTTTTATTCTTAACTAATTCAACCCCAGATAATCAAACACAAACATTTATTAACTGGGTACTAAGTGATGAAGGTCAAAAAATCGTATCAGAAGAAGGTTTAGTCCCTGTAAATTAAAACTTTCTAGAATGTGAAATGAGGATTAAAATGACAAATATCAAATTAAAAGAATTAATTGTAGAAAAAGGTCTAATGATAATTGCAATACTATCTGTAATTATAATATTATTAATCATAGGATTCATACTCATAGAAGGTATGCCTGCAATAGAACATATAGGATTTTTCAATTTCCTTTTTGGAAGGGAATGGGAACCTAAACATGATATATATGGTGTACTTCCAATGATTATAGGTACACTTGAAATGATGGCAATATCATTAATTATTGCAATACCATTATCAGTAGGCTGTGCAATATTCATAACAGAATATGCAAACAATACAATGAAAAAAATATTAAAACCAACAATACAAAGTTTAGCTGGGATTCCTTCAGTAATCTACGGTTTCTTTGGACTAGTAGTTCTAGTACCATTTATTAGAGAACACTTTGGTGGAACTGGATTCAGTTTAATAGCAGCAGCAATTATACTTGCAATAATGATTCTACCAACAATCATAAGTGTAACAGAAGATGCTATTATGGCCGTACCTGGATCTTTTAAAGAAGCATCACTTGGACTAGGTGCAACAAAATGGCAAACAATATATAAAGTAATCATACCATCAGCAGCACCTGGAATAATAACAGCAATTATTCTAGGAATGGGAAGAGCTATTGGTGAAACAATGGCAGTAATTATGGTAGCAGGAAACGTTGCTCAAATACCTGGATCAATATTTGAACCAGTTAGAGTACTTACATCAAACATTGCAATAGAAATGGGTTATGCTATAGACCTACATTATAATGCATTGTTTGCAACAGGAATTATACTATTAATAGTAATTATGATATTAATAGCAATTGCAGACTACATAGGATATAAATCTAAGATGCAAGGAAGTGGTGATTTATGAATGCATCAACCACTAAAAAACAAGATACAATAATGAAATATGTATTCTGGGGATTAGGATTATTAACATTACTAATTCTTATTGTGATAATAGGATACATATTAATTAATGGTCTACCACATATAAGTTGGGAATTCCTTACAACAAGTCCTAAAGACTTTGGAGCTGAAGGTGGAATTCTTCCAATGATTGTGTCTACAATCTATGTAACATTCTTTGCAGTATTAATTGCAACACCTATAGGAGTAGGTTCTGCAATATACTTATATGAATATGCTGGTGAAGGAAAATTTGTAAAAGCTATAAGATTCTGTTCTGAATCATTAGCATCATTACCATCAATCATCTTTGGTTTATTTGGATTAGCATTCTTTGTAGAATTCTTAAACTTAGGATGGTGTATCTTATCTGCATCACTTACATTAGCAATTATGGCAATGCCAACTATTATGAGAACAGCAGAAAATGCATTAGAAGCAGTCCCTCCAAACTACAGAGAAGGAAGTCTTGGAATGGGTGCAACAAGATGGCAGACAATAGAAAATGTAATATTACCTGCTGCAATACCAGGAATTATTACAGGAGTAATACTTGGTATGGCAAGAGCAATAGAAGAAACAGCAGCAATTATGTATACTGTTGGATCATCAACAGCAATACCAATAACAATATTTGATCCAGCAAGACCACTACCATTACACCTATACATGTTAGCTACTGAAGGTATTTCAATACCAAATACATTTGCAACTGCTACAGTATTAATTGTAATAATATTAGCTATAACAATCTCAACAAATTATCTTGTTGACAGATACCAAAAGAAAATGATGGGAGAATAATATGAGTAATAAAGTAATTGAAGTTAAAAACCTAAACACATACTTTGATGACCATAATGTACTTAAAAATATTAACACAGATATTGAAAAAAATTCTGTAACTGCATTAATTGGTCCATCAGGATGTGGTAAATCAACATTTCTACGTACATTAAATAGAATGAATGATCTAATACCAATCTTTAGAAAAGAAGGACAAATTCTACTAGATGGAAAAGATATTTATGATAATAATGTAGATGTTGTAGAACTTAGAAAAAAAGTGGGAATGGTATTCCAGAAGGCAAATCCATTTCCAAAATCCATATATGATAATGTTGCATATGGACTCAGAATCCATGGTGAAAAGGATGAAGATAAAATAGAAAAAATTGTAAAAAAAAGTCTTAAAGCTGCAGCGTTATGGGATGAAGTAGAAGATAAATTAGATAAATCTGCATTAGGATTATCTGGAGGACAACAACAACGATTATGTATTGCAAGAACAATTGCAGTTTCTCCTGAAATAATATTAATGGATGAACCATGTTCTGCATTAGATCCTATATCAACAATTAAAGTTGAAGACCTTATTAACCAATTAAAAAAGGATTACACAATAGTCATTGTAACACATAATATGCAACAAGCAACACGTGTATCTAAATACACATCATTTTTCTTAAATGGTGAAATTATAGAAACTGGAAATACAGATGATATCTTCCTTAATCCTAAAAATAAACAAACTGAAAATTACATTACAGGAAGATTTGGATAAGTATTATAAAAAAAGAAGGAATAAAAAAATGCCAGAACTTAGAAGAAGATTTAGAAAAAAAATTAGAGAAATAGAAGAATCTACAGAAAAATTATCTACTTTAACAATAGATAACTATAAAGAATCTATAGAACTATTCCACAATTATAATGATGAACAATACAAAATCATAGAGGAAAATACTAATAGAATTGTTAAAGAAAGTAAAGAAATTTATTCTATGTCTGTGAAAATTCTTGCAATGGAACAACCAGTTGCTACTGATTTAAGATTCGTAGCAAACACTATAAAAATCGCTAACCATTTAAAAAGAATTGGAAAATTATCATTTAACATGGCAGAAATTGCTAATGAAATAGAAATAGAAAAAATTCCTAAAAAACCATTAGATTCAATGGATCAAATGGCTCAAGAAGTGGAAAACATGTTAAATAGAAGTATCAGATCATATCTTACAAAAAATCCTGAAGAAGCAGCAGAACTTGAAGAAGATGATGATATTGTTGATGATTTATTTGATGAATTCCTAGTTACTGTAACAAAAGCAATGAAAGAAGATACAAGTACTATAAATACATTGGTTCCATTCTTATTAATAGCCAGATATCTTGAAAGAATTGCAGATAGATCTGAAAGTATAGGTGGAAGAGTTCTACTTATGCAAAAATATCACACTGAATAGAATATCCAAAAAATATAATGTTAATAGATAGAAGATTAAAGGTAGTCTTTCTAAAAAAAGTTGAAATTATAAATTAATCCCTATAAATTTAAATTAAATAAAAAAAACTATGTTATAAAAAGTTATTTTAAGATAAAAGTAATACTTCCCCTTTATATATTACTCAAAAAATATAAAAAAAATCCTTTAAATCCCCAACTTTTATCTATTAACCACCTTTCTAAAGCCAAAAAAGATATTCTACTTCTCCTCCCATCATTTTTTTTTATTTTTAGAAAAATTTTTATAGAAAATTTATTGTTAGAAAAAGAGTTACTATTTTTTAAAAAAAAATATGAAGATGAAAAGAGATTTATTCATCTTTAAGAGTTATTGATGCATGTCTTGCAGCCCAACATTGAACACATACCCCTACAGGTAAACCTGCAGTATGTGTATCTGCTAATTCAATATTTACACCTAATGTTGTTGTTTTTCCACCAAGTCCCATAGGTCCAATTCCAGTATCATTAGCAATTGTTAATAATTCATCTTCAAGATTTGCTAATCTTTTATCCTCATTTTTATCTCCTACTGGTCTAAGTAATGCTTTCTTTGCTAGTTTCATTACCATGTCAGATGAACCTCCAATACCTACACCTATTACTGTAGGTGGACATGGTTTTCCTCCTGCTGATATTATTGCTTCTTTAAAGAATTTTTTAATTCCATCAATTCCCTCTCCTGGTAGGAGCATTGCTAATTTATTATTGTTTTCTGAACCAAATCCCTTAGGAAATACTGTTAATTCAAGTTCTGGTTTATCTGACAATTCAACATTTATTTGTGGAATTGATTTACCTATGTTATTTCCAGTATTTTTTCTTGTTAGTGGGTCTACCACATTTGTTCTAAGAGGTACTGTCTGTGTAGCTTTTTTTACCCCTTCAATTATTCCTTCCTGAAGATTTTCCACTTCTACTTTTCCTAGTTTTACAAATATTATTGGTAAACCTGTATCCTGACACATAGGTATGCCTTTTTCTTCTGCTATATCAATATTATCTAGTATAGATTTGATATTTAACTTAGCAATATCGCTTTCTTCAACATCATAAGCATTTTTAAGTGCATTTTTAACATCTGTTGGCAATATTATTGCAGCTTCTTTGTATATTTCACATACTGCATTTGCAATTTGTTCTTGAGTAATCATGTTTTCATCCTTAATAAAAAAAAATTTTGTTAGTTATTAAAAAATTATGTTAAAACTAATATTAATGTGTTTTAGATTTAATTTCTAAAAAAAAAGTTCTAAAAAAAAATTCTCTATGAAGTTTAAAATAAGATGAAAAAGAGGAAAAAATTATACTAAATAATTCATTCCATTAAACCTAATTCTTTACTTTGTTGATCTACGAAGTTTTGAATAGCTTCTATATGTTTTTCATCTAAGTGTTTAAATCTTTTTTGTACTTTTAAATATTCAATTATAGGTAGTTTTTCTTTTGGTTTAACTGTAATATTTAATTTTCCATGATCAATTTCATAAAGAATCCATGCATAAGTATCTACTGCTAATTTTCCTAATTTAATTGTATCTTTAGGAGCATAACCCCATCCTGTAGCACAAGGTTGTAATACATGAATATATGCTGGTCCTTTCACTTCTGCAGCCTTTTTAACTTTTTCCATTAAATCATATGGATGAGAAACACATGCTGTTGCTACATATGGAATTCCATGAGCAGCCATAATCATTGCCATGTTTTTCTTAGGTTTATCTTCACCAAAACTTACTTTTCCAGCTGGAGAAGTTGTTGTACTTGCACCAAATGGTGTTGAACTACTTCTTTGAATACCAGTATTCATGTATGCTTCATTATCATAACATAAGTATATTATGTTTTGTTGTCTTTCCATAGCTCCAGATAATGATTGTAAACCTATATCAGTTGTACCACCATCACCACCAATTACAAGAACATTAACATCTTCTTTTCCCTGTGCTTTAAGTGCTTCTTCTACACCACTTGCTACTGCTGAAGCATTTTCAAATGCTACATGTATCCATGGAATTTCCCAAGAAGTTTCTGGATAAGGTGATGTAACTACTTCAAGACATCCTGTTGCTGAAACTGCAACTGTATTTTGACCTAATGCTTTTAGAGCTAATCTTACAGCTATTGTAGCACCACATCCTGCACATGCTCGGTGTCCTGATGCTAAATATTCTTTTTCGTCAATACCTTTCATCTTAATCTACTCCCTTAATCCTATCCATTCTATATCTTTTGTTGGATTTTCGGTTTTTTCAATGATTTCTTCTATATCTATTGGAGTTATGTCTCTTCCACCTAGACCTATTATGAAACCATATGTTTCATTATCAAGTGCTGCTTTTACATCCATATATACAGCTCCACCTGCACCAAAGGATATATCTTTATCAATAACAGCTAATTTTGCATCTTTAACTGCTACTTTTAAAGCATCTTTTGGGAATGGTCTGTATGATCTTATTCTTACTAATCCTACTTTTTTACCATTTTCTCTTTCTTTGTCAACAACATCTTTTATTGTTCCACAAAGTGAACCCATTGCTATTAGGATTATGTCTGCATCTTCAGATTTATATTCTTCAATAAGACCATAGTATCTTCCAAATAAGTCACCAAATTCTTTACCTACTTCTTCAATAACATCTAATGAGTGTTCCATAGCTATTTCCATGTCATGTCTAATTTCTAGGTATGATTCTGTATCTGCTAATGTTCCTAAAGACATTGGATCTTCTGGGTCAAGATATGAATATCCTCTTGTATATTTTGGTAGGAATGAATCTACTTCTTCTTGTGATAATACTTCAACAGGATCTACAGTGTGTGTTAATATAAATCCATCTATACATACCATTGTAGGTAATAAGATATCCTGATTTTCAGATATTTTATATGCTTGTAATATTGTATCAAATGCCTCTTGACCAGTTTCTGCATATAACTGTATCCATCCACTATCTCTTTCAGATATTGAATCTTGTTGATCATTCCATATGTTAATAGGTGCTGATAATGCACGATTTGCATTAGCCATTACTATTGGTACTCTCATACCAGCTGCTGCAAATACTGGTTCATGCATATATGCTAATCCTTGACTTGATGTAGCTGTAAATACTCTTACACCAGCTCCTGATGCACCTATTGCTGCACTCATTGCACTGTGTTCTGATTCTACTTTTATATAATGAGCATCCAAATCACCATCAGCAACATAATCTGCTAATTTTTCAGATATTTTTGTTTGTGGTGTAATTGGATATACAGGTATAACACTAGGTCTTGCACGTTTTACTGCTTCAGATACTGCTTCTGCAGATGATATAACTTTTTTAACCATATTTATTCCCTCACCATTTTAATTGCGTCAACTGGACATTCCTCTGCACATATTCCACAACCTTTACAATAGTCATAATCATGATTAAATTCTACTGAAATACAACCATCTGGACAGAATAAATAACAAAGACCACAGCTTATACATTTATCTTTATCTGCAACAGGTTTAAATGTCCTCCAACTACCAGTTTTATTTTTTCTAGTACTTCCAGGTTCTTTAACAACTGCTCCTTTTGCTACCATATTTTCACCTATTCCTTATTCATTTGCATATTTATTGTAAATAAATTCTGTAGCTTCTTTGTTTACACTAGCTACTTTTCCTTTAAATGTATCATCTATTGTTTTTAATAAGGAATCTAGAGACACTACTCCAGTTTTAGCTGCTAAGAAACCTAACATTGTTGTATTTACAATATTTCTTCCAATAATATCTAATGCCACTCCTGTAGCATCAACGACACTTGCATCAATATTTTTTTCTTCAAATACTGATAAATCATTATTTGTTGAGTTAAGTAATATTGAACCATCATCCAATATTCCTGATGTTACATCTACCACATTTACTAAGGTATCATCCAATACTACCACATATTTAGGTGAGTATATTTGATATCGTCTTCTTATTGGTTTATCACTAATTCTAGCGAATGCTGTTACTGGTGCTCCTCTTCTTTCTACACCAAATGAAGGGAAAGCTTGAGTATATTTACCTTCCTCAAAAACTGCTTTAGCTAAAATTTCAGCTGCAGTTACAGCTCCTTGGCCCCCTCTTCCATGAAATCTTATTTCAATCATTGAGAATATCCTCCAATTCATCTCATAATATTATATTGTGAATAAAAATAGTTATGTTTAGATAAATGTATTTTTTTATAAATAGAATTTTTTCAAATATCTACACTATAATTAATCATGTTAAATCATTATATTTTTTATTATATTTATAATTGTGGTAATTTATAATGATAAATTCATCAATATAATAATAGTATATATAAATACTATGAATTATATTTAATTATAATTAAAAAAAATTGATATAATAAGGGTGTGAAAAAATGAAGATTTTAATAATAACTGGACTTCTTGCAGAGAATATAATCCGAAAAAATCTATCATGTTATGATAAACATGAATTATATCTAAAAGTCATGCCCATGCCTATTGCAGCATTTATAACACCCAAACTTATAGTATATCATTTAAAACAACAAAATATACTCAAATCAATAAATTCTAATAAAACCACACCTATTGATAACATTGACATGATAATTACACCTGGTCTTATGCAACAAAGTAGTGCTGAAATTCAAAAACAACTAAACATACCCTCATACAAAGGTCCAACAAATGCAGCAGACATTACTCTTACATTAGACATACTAGATAACATCACATTATCCACATCAAAACCTGCAAATATACTAATTAGAAACAAGCAGTATGAAAATGCCATGGATATTATTAACAATTATTCAGCTGATAAAGAGAAAATAGAAAAATTACTAGAAAAAGATTCTAATATTCTTATAAATAACTGCCCACTTGGTCTTGATTTTCCAATGAGAGTACTTGGCGAAATAGCCAATGCACCTACATTAACAGAAAAAAAATTACTAGAAAAAGCCCAGTATTATATTGATTCTGGTGCAGATATGATTGATATTGGAATGCATGCAGGAGAAAATAATCCTCAAATGGCTTATGATATGGTAAAATTAATTAAAGACAATTATGACATACCTGTAAGTATTGATACATTAAATAGTAATGAAATTAATATGGGACTTGAAGCAGGTGCTGATTTAATACTTAGTGTTGATCATGGAAATTATGAAAAAGTAATAGATAATATAGAAGATCATGGAGTAAGTGCTGTTATTCTACCAACAGATTATTCAAGAAATTACATTCCACAAACACCAATAGAGCGTGTGAAATCACTTGAAAAAATAGATAAATTATGTTCAAATATTACCACAATTGCAGATGTATTACTTGATCCTATTAACAGTCCATCATTAACAGATTCAATAGTAGCATGTAGTTTATTTAGGAAAAGAAATCCTACAAAACTATTATTTTTTGGAGTAGGTAATGTGTCAGAATTATTAGATGCGGATAGTAATGGAGTACATGCCCTATTAGGTGGAATTGCAATGGAATTAGGTGTTAGTATATTATTTACTCCTGAAGCAAGTCTTAAAACTAAGGGTAGTATAAAAGAATTAAAAACCACATCTAACATGATGTTTATATCAAAACAAAAAGAAACAATACCTAAAAATATAGGTATTAATCTAGTATCCCTAAAGGATGCATATAGAAAAGATGATGCTTCAATTGAAACATGTAACCTACCACATATTGATGCTGTAGCAGATGGAAAATTTACTCAAGATAAGGGAAGTTTTAAAATAATATTAGAGGATAACCTTATTAAAGCAATATTATATCAAAACTATGAAAAAACAGCAGTAATTCAAGCAAAAACTGCAAGGGCAATCTATGAGGAAATACTAAGAAGAGATTTAATTAGTAGATTAGAACATGCGGCATATCTAGGTATGGAACTTGAAAAGGCAGAAATTGCCCTAAAACTAAATAAACAATATATTCAAGATTTTCCAATATTCTAGAGTATGAACTTTTTTTTATAGATATGAGTATCCAACAAATATCCTCTTTTTTTTAGTAATTGATAAACGATATCCTGGCAGTCCGGACATAGTATTACCTAAATACAGAACTATTGTGTTTATTCACGGCTGTTTCTGGCATCATCATGAAGGATGCAAATATGCATTGATACCAAAATCAACGTTGATTTCTGGAAAAATAAACTTTACGAAAATAAAAAGCGTGAAAAATGCAACAAAAAAGAACTGGAAGAAATGGAATGGAGAGTCATTACTGTCTGGGAATGTCAACTTAAAAAGTGCATAGATGAAGAGACACTTGAAAAATTATATAATCAAATAACATCAAATATCAGAAATATGAATTTTATATATTATTCCTTATTCATATATTCTTTAACTCTATCTTTAAAAGTAAAATAGAATTTCTCTGCATCCCTTATATGTATTTTAATCATCCTATCCCAATTTTCTTCGTTTAATGGATCTATATTATCATGTTTGATTTCTATTATGGATGCTTTTTTATTGTTTAACCTTTTCCAATCCAATGTTATTCCCATTTCTTTTTCAATTTCATCTTTTTGAGAGGACAAATAATCAAATAATTCTTTATCATCATCTATGTAAATATAGTTAAACAGAGCATTTTTTCTGGAATTCATTGTTAAAGAGATATGACATAAACTATTACCTATTGGTAAATCATACCAATGTCGTGGTTGTGGTTTTCTGGGATTAAATGGAGTATCATTATTATCTAGATATTCAAAAAATTTTGTCCAGTAATCCAATTGAGTTAATTTTAAATCAGTAATATTATTTCTGGGTGACTGAGAACTTTTTACTGTTTTTGTCCAATTATTCGGACTGGATATGATATTGAATTTTGGTGCTATACTTGAATCATCAATTTTCCATAATTCAATTTTTATAAGAAAAATATTCAAGTCCTTATCCGTGTGTTCATTTAACCAGTCAATTGCTTGTCTATGCTCTTCCCGTACCTCTTTAACTATCCATATAATTGTATTTGCATTATGTCCTGAAGCATAGGTTATGATTTTTCCCAGATGATCATGATCTGTCTGTTCCAATTGATTTTCTATAATTATTATATCATCACTATAGGTATCTTTTGCCAGTATATCTGTATTGAATGAACCTATTTTTGCTTCAGTTTCTATTAATTCAATATCCAATCCTATTTCATTACTTAGTATTTCAAGATTTTCTTCTTGTGCTAACCAAGGTGTGAAATCTCTTGCTTCATTATTCCAAATCTTTCTTAAATCTTTCACTTTTGTAAGTTTACCTAATGTAATCATTTAACAAATCATCCTTTTAATTCTTTCACATATTCATGGCATCTTCCACGTATTCTGTCCACGAAGCTCATGTTATCAGGTTGTCTTAGTACCTGTTTGTAGTTGTTTTCTTTTATTTCCAGTGCATTTACTTCTTTTATAGTTGTTTTTCTCTTTTATCAGAGTGATTTTTATCATTACTAACTCTTGTGTATTCCATCTTTTTGTTTCCAGTTCCTTTCGTATGTTGTCATAGTTCTGTCGTAGTTTTATCTGTGTATTCTGTTTTTAGTACTAGATCTTGTTTTTTGGCTTCTTATTATTTCGTTGCAGTTGTCTTTGATTTCTTCCAGTGCTGTTACTCTCATGTTTAGTATGTTTTTCTTCACTTATATTTTATGTTACTTCATGGTATGCTACTTTCTTAGCTCCGATATGATAAAATATGAACGTGATATGATATGAATAATATTCAGGTAAGATTGAGGAAAAAAGGTAGTATGTAGATAAGATTAATATAAGAAAATATCATTCCACAGATAAGACTGACGTTTCCAAAAGCATGGAAATAGTCTGATAATTATTTTTTAAAAGATTAATTAATGATTTATATATCATATAACGTATTTTTAGAGTATATTAAATGTAAGAAACAGGTATCTTTATTAGGTCATTGTAATACAACAACCCAATAAATTTTAAGTATGTTAGTTAGTTTATGTTTTTACAGATGAAAACATGTCTTTGTATTTATCTTCAGAATTCCATTATCTAACTTTTTAAGAACAAAAGTACTTTGTTGAACAGTACTATCTTTAAAAACCATGAATAACGATCAAATAATTGATATTAATCTATATGCATATTGTATCATATCATATATAACTATTAAATAATAATAAAACAATATAAGTTAAAATAAGTAGAATAGATGAATTATTTTAAAAAAGGATATAAAAAAAATTTTTGTCAGATACTCAATATGATTTAAAATCAAATCTATTTTTTCCTATAATTAATATCTTAAAAAATATATTCAATAGTCTACAATAGTTTAATTGTATATAAAATAAGATAATTAAAAAAAAACTTTTAGTTATAATCACTATATTTTGAAGTAGGGAGATTAAAATTTGACAGAAACTATTTGTACACAATGTGGAAGCAAACATGTAGTTATCCATAGAAAATACAATGGACAGAAATTATGTAGTAAATGTTTTAGAAAATCCATTGAAAAACAAGTACTTAGAACTATTAAGAAAGAAAAATTAGTTACAAAAGGTGATAAGGTTCTTGTAGGGTTATCTGGTGGAAAAGATAGTGTAGCACTACTTAAGATATTGAATATTCTTAAGGAAAAAAATATAATTACACTAGAAGCAGTTACTATAGATGAAGGTATTAGTGGATATCGTGAAGAGGGTATTAGAATAGCTAAGGAAACTGCAAAGGCACTTGATATTAAACATCATATTGTTTCATTTAAAGATAAGTACAACTTCACTATTGATAAAATAATGGAAGCTGAAGCAAAATGTAATGATGCACAACATGCCTGTACATATTGTGGTGTATTTAGAAGACAAATATTTAATCAAGTGGCAAGGGATGTTAATGCAACAAAACTTGCAACAGGACATAATCTTGATGATGAAACCCAAAGTATTGTTATGAATTACTTAGAAGGTAACGTTAATAATATGGTAAGAATTGGCTATAAAACACTCTCCCAAGATAAACGTTTTACACAGAAAATAAAGCCACTGCGTAAAATACCTGAAAAAGAAATAGGATTATATGTTTTAGAAAGCGGATTTGAAGTACATTTTGATGGATGTCCATATGCACATGAATCATTTAGAATGGAAATAGGTGATTTTATAAGAGAAACTACACTAAAACATCCAACAATCATGTATTCAATACTCAATGGTTTTGAAAAAATAAAACCTGCAATTAAAAAGGAGTATATGGCAAATCATACTGGAAAACCTAATGGTACCTGTAAAAAGTGTGGTGAACCTGCTTCTCAAGATATTTGTAAATCATGTAAATTCCTAGAGAAAATCTATGAAAAAATAGGAGAATAAAATATGACTATAAAATTAATCAATAAAAAAGATATTAAAGATATTGAAATTAGTGAAAACACAACTATTGCAGATATTTTAAAAAAAGAAGAAATACCTATTGAAACAGTTGTTGTTAAATTAAATGGTGATACTGTAACTGAAGATGAAAAAGTAAAAAATGGTGATGAATTAGAAATCATTAAAGTAATCTATGGTGGATAAATCTTATTCACTACTAAAACCACTATCTATTTTTTTGTATTATTATATCAAGATCCACTAGAAATTCATCAATATGTTCTTTTTTTATATGTGGCATTAAAACTAATCTAATTACATGAGGATATTCAGCCAATGATACTATCCATCCATATGCCTGTAGTTGTTTTTGTAGTGTGTCAACATCAATATTGTCTACCTTAAATGATATTATATTTAATTCTGGTTTATGTATTATTGTAACGTGTTTATTTTTATTTAATTTGTTGTATGTGTATGTTGTTAGATTTATTACTTTTTCAACTATTTTTTTATATCCTTCCATTCCATGGTAGTTTAATAATGTCCATGTTGCTGCTGTTGATGCTCCTGTTCTTGTACCTACTATTGTTGTTTGTTTGTCCTTTGTTAGGTATGGTGTTTTAATTGATAATTTTTCAAGATATTTTTTCTTCCTAAATATAATTCCACCTGATGGAACTGGTGCAAGTCCCATTTTATGTGGATCTATAGTTATGGAAGATACACCTTTACACTTAAAGTCAAAGTTTAATTGATTGTTATTTTTATAATTTAAAAAGGGTATTATAAATCCACCAAGTGCAGCATCCACATGTAGATATACTCCATATGATTTTGCAATTTTTGATATTTCGGGAATATCATCAACCAATCCTAACTCAGTAGTACCAGCAATACCAACCATTGCCATGGTATTATCAGTTATTAAATCAGGTAATTTTGTAACATCTATTTTATATTCATTATTCAATGGAACATAAACTGGTTTAACAGACAACATAGACAGTACCTTTTTAAATGAAAAATGAGCACTTTTTGGTAGAATTAACTCAGGAGTACCCTCATTTTCTTCTTCATATAGATACTTTGCAACACACATTGCCATAATATTAGCCTCAGTACCACCAGTTACAATATGACCACAAGGATTCTTTAGATGTAATAAGTTACCAAGAGAATTAATAACCTCTTGTTCCATTAAAGCAGTACCTTTAAACAAACCAGGATCCCCAAGATTAGTTTCAATAAACATTTTATATGCTTCTAATCCCACAGGATCTGGTTTTGTACACATAGAACCTAATATTCTACCTGAACTATACTTCATATCCATATTATGAAAAACATTTAAATCCCTAAATACATCTTCCTTACTTCTTCCTTTATCAAACATTCTTTAACCTATAAAAAAAATTTTAGTTAATATAATCATTATAAAATATATAGTTTTTAATAGATATATCTTAGACAACAACATGATACAAAAAAATAGAATTCATACATTAAACCTACAATATCCAAACTGTATAATACAATATATCTAATTTTTTTAATTATACAATAAATTTAAAAATAGAAATTCCCAAATAATTTATAAAAAAAATGATATGTTTAAAAAAATATGTAATTATTTTTCTAAAAAAATAATGGGTGGTGAAGAGTGTTTATTCTTTTAAAGTAATTATTCATCCATTAATGCTTTTTTAGCTGCTTCGAGCATGATTTTTTTCTCTACTTTAGCAACAATTTTTCTAATTGTTGGAACTGCATCAGTATTTGCAGAAATACTATCAATACCTGCTTCTACTAATATTTCAACAATTTCAGGTTTACTACCTGCTTGACCACAGATACTTGTTGTTACTCCAGCTGCTTTACATTTTTTAATTACACTTTTAAGTAATTTAATTATTGCTGGATGTGCTTCAGAATAATGTTTTGCTACTAATTCATTATTCCTATCTAAAGCTAAGGTATATTGTGTTAAATCATTTGTTCCAAAGCTTATAAAGTCAAGACCTTCTGCTATGAAATCTTCAATAATTATCGCAGCTGCTGGTGTTTCAACCATCATACCAAAGTCAACATCTTTATGAGGTTCTAAACCTACACTTCTAGCAATTTCTTTTGCTTGACGTAATTCTTCAGGTTTATGTAATAAAGGTAACATTACACCCACATTAGTATAACCTTGTTCATGTAATTTTTTAATTGCCTTAAATTCTGCTTTAAGAATATCAGGTTGATCAATTTCCCTTCTTATTCCTCTCCAACCAAGCATAGGATTTGCTTCATCAGGTTCATTTTCTCCACCTTCTAATGTTTTGAATTCATCAGTTGGTGCATCAAGTGTTCTATACCATACTGTTTTTGGATAGAAAACATCAACTACTTTTAAAATATTATCCACTAATACTTTTACAAGTTCATCTTCTCTTCCTTCATCTATGAATTTATATGGTACTGTTCCTGTTGCTAACATCATATGTTCAGTTCTAAGTAATCCTACTCCATCAGCACCAGTAGCATATGCTTTTTTAGCTGCTTCTGCCATACTTACATTTACTTTTACATCAGTAACTGTTATTAATGGAGCTGCAGATACATTTGTTTGAGTGGTTGTTGATTCTTCAGAATCTTTATCTCCACCAAAGTCTCCTTCATACACTATACCCTTTTTACCATCGATTGTAACTTTAGTATTTTCTTTAAGAACTGAAGTAGCTTCACCTGTTCCAGATACACATGGAATTCCAAGTTCTCTTGAAATAATTGCTGCATGACATGTTACTCCACCTTCATCTGTTACAATACCATTTGCTCTTTTCATAGCAGGTACCATATCAGGTGTTGTCATGGTAGTTACAAGTATATCTCCATCTAGAATTTTATCAAGTTCATCTAATTCTTTAATAACTTTAACTGTACCTGATACTAATCCAGGACTTGCACCTAAACCACGTGTAATAATTACTCTTTCTTCATCATCAAGAGATTGAGTATCTTCTGGAATAACATCAAGTGTTGTAATAGGTCTTGCTTGTAACATGTAAACTTTACCATTTTCAACACCCCATTCAGTGTCCATTGGAGCACCATAATGTTTTTGTATTCTTCTACCAAGTGTTACTAATTGTTCAATATCACTATCTTCTAAAACTTTTTTATCTTTTAGATCATCTGGAACATCTATTTGAATTGTTGAACCTGTTTTAGAATCTTTAGTAAACATGGTTTTTTTAGTATTTACAAGGTATGATTTTACTTTATCATTTATTTTATCATAACGACAAGTATCTGGAGTTACTATACCAGAAACTACACCTTCTCCAAGTCCCCATGCTCCTTCAATTAGCATTTCTTCTGCTCCTGTAGATGGATCTACAGTGAACATTACACCTGCTTTTTCAGAGTCAACCATTTGTTGAACTACAACTGCAATTAATACTTTTGAATGATCAAATTCATTTTCTTCTCTGTAAAATATTGCTCTTGCTTCAAATAAAGAAGCCCAACATTTTCTTACATTTTCTAAAACATCATCTATTCCAGAAATATTTAAATATGTTTCTTGTTGTCCTGCAAATGAAGCATCAGGTAAATCTTCTGCTGTTGCAGATGATCTTATTGCTACTACTACTTCATCTAAATCTACTTTTAAACATAACGCATTATAAGCTTCAATAATTACACGTTGAATATCATCTGGTATGTCTGTTGTTATAATTAGATTTTTAATATCATCAGCTACTTTTTGTAATTCTAATGTATCATTAATATCTAAACCATTTAACATATCATTAATTTGATTGATTATTCCAGTTTTAGTTATGAATTTATTGTATGTTTCAGAGGTTATTACAAAACCTGGTGGTACAGGAATTCCTGCATTTGTTAATTCACCAAGATTTGCACCTTTACCTCCTGCTATAGGTATGTCTTCCTTACCTAATTTTTCAAAAACTTTAACATAATTCATCTATAACACTCTTCTTTAATTTAATTTCATTCCATTACTTTTCTTCGAAATTTAATTTATAACCATATAAAGGATTAAAATTAACCATAGTGTGGTTATATAAATTCCACTATTTATTCTATTATTGAATCCTTTTTATGAATTTATAACCATAACCTATATCTAGAATTGAACAAGGTCGTGTCCTTTATCAATTACTAATTTACAGGTTACTGGTAATTTCATTGCTGCTCTGTTAAGTGCAACTTTTGCTTTTTCAAAGTCTTTTACTTGAACATATGCAGTGATGATTTTTTGGTTTGCACGTACTAAAGCTTCTGAACTTACTGCTTTACCAAATGCTCCTCTCATACCACTTTGTACCCTATCTGCCCCTGCACCAGTAGCCATAGGATTTTCTCTTACTATGTGGTGAGGATATGTTCTTATTTTTAATCTGTAACCTAATTTACCAGTTGTTCTTTGTAAATATCTGTTTGCAGCAATCCTTGCAGCTTCTAAAGAATTGTGTGATAAATGTGTGTGTTCTTTAACTGCTAATGTTACTTCTAATGGAAATTCTCCAGATAAATTACCCATATCATACTGTACAATTTTTGATGCTGGGATTTTTCTAATATAATCTTTTCTTGTGTATGGTCTAACCATTGATTTTTCCTCCTGTAAAAATAAATACTTTTTTTCTATAAAAAAAATATTTAAAAAAAATTCATTAATAATACAATAAATAGTATTCTTTAAAATTATTGAATTACATGAAAAACATGAATTCGAATATACTAATTTATGATTTGTTAAAGATATTATATAAAAATAGTGTTAATTAATTTAATAAATACTATTAATTTAGTATGTTTTAGTTATCATAATAATTATAAATCATATACAATGAAATATTTAATAATATAAAATAAATTATATACTAAAAAAATATAGGTTCTATTTATATGAAAGTAAAAACTAAGATAACATTCACATATTCAGATAATAAAAATGCTCAAATTGCATATAACTCATTATATCCTGATAATGAAGGATTTATTGAATCAAAAGTTGAAAACAATAAATTAATTTGTTATATTGAAAATGAGAAAATAAGTACTGTTTTAAATACTATTGAAGATTTAATTCAATGTGAAAAAGTAATTGAAGTTACATCAAAAATAGTATGAAAAAAAGTTAGGGATAATAAATCCCAATTAATTACTTATTCTTCATCTAATACTTCTGGAGCATCTTCAGATTCTTCTTCTGGTTCAGGTTTTTCATATTCATCAATAAATTGAACTTTTTCAATTTCATCGATGTTTTCATATGTTTCTCTTGCTACTCTGAATTTAGATAATGTTATTTCTTGTGCAGATCTTTGTTCGAATCCTGCTAATTTATCTAATGTGATTTTAGCTACACCATCTTCAATAAGAATTTCTGTTTTTTCTAAGTCAATGTTAGGATTTCCATAGTATACTTCTATTAATCCTTTAATTTTTTCAACATTATCATCAATTGTATCTACAATTTCAATTTCATAAATTATATCTTTACCAGCTAATTCATGGTTGAAATCTACTCTTACTCTTCCACCATCTACAGTTCTTACAATTCCATGTTGTCCATCTAATGATAAGGGCATGCCTACAAATGGTTTAATGTTTTGTTTTTTGAATTCTTTCATTGGAATTAATTGAATTAAACTTGGATCTCTTTTACCAAATGCTTCTTCACATGGGATTTCTACTGTTTGTTTTTCTCCTACATCCATTTTTTTAATTTCATCATGTAATTTTGAGAGTAATTGAGTAGATCCTACTGCAAGAATCATTGGGTGATAATCTTTGTTTTCGTTTTTGATACCTGCTTCTTCAGCAACATCTTCATATGTTGTATCAAATACGTCTCCAGTTTCTTTAACTTTTCCAGTGTAATTTAATTTTACAAAATCTTTATCATCTATTGGCATACTTTTCCATTTTCTCCTTTTAAATTATTTTCCAAATTAACTTTAAATTTATTTAGAACTTCTTTATTTTTATATCCTAAAATTTTAATTTTTTGTGGATAATTATTAATATATTTATGTATTTCATCCTTAAAAATACATACCTCCAATACACTTAGTATTCTTTGTTTTCTATGACTACTAAATCCAAAAGTAATACTATCTAATAATTCATCAACATTACTAAATGGTCTGTTATTTATTATATTATTAACAGTTTTATTATCTATAAGAGTTAAATTAGATAAATCTTCCCTTGATAAATGATTAGCATTGTATATTAATCGCTTATTTAACCTACAATCATGTAAAGGAGCATGATTTAATTGGATTTCCTTTTCTATCATATTAATAGTTTCTTTAGGTAGCATATCTGATAAATCATTAAATTCATTATTAGATATACATTCTCTTATCCTAGTACCACTAACATTTTCTAAACGAGGAATAAAAATAAATTTATTCTCATAATTAAAATTAATTTTACTTAAGGATTTGGCTAATGAAACAATAACATAGTCATCATTACTTAGCTTACCATTAAGTAACACCTTTTTATCTTCCATTGAAATTATCTTGTATGGTTTAGGTGCTACTCCCTTACCTTTATTTATATATTCAAGTATTATTTTAAATTTAGGGTCATTACTAATATATCCTCTAGGAATATAATCAGCATTTAATGCCTTAAATAGAAGTGCTAAACATAATGAATACTGTCCAGAACCCATTACTCCCATTGGAGGACCTTCTATAGCAATGTCTGCACCTAAACTAATAGCTAACTCTGCTCTTTTTTTACGAGGTAATATATATGGTAATCCTCTACCATTACGTTCAAATAAACCTGGAATAATAGCTACAAACAGACATTCAGGATGTTGTTTTTTTGCTTCATTCATACAAAATAAATGACCATTATGTAATGGAGAATATTCAGTAAAATCTGCAATTATGGGAGTTTTATTCTTATTATTAAGAATTTCTAAACCACTACATTCTAAATCATCATAAAATGTTTTTCTATCCCTATCTAAAATACATTCAACATAATCTTCAAGAGTCATTAAATCAACCTACAACAATATATAATAAAGAAATATGTTTATTATAATATATACTTGTTTAAAAAAAAAACAAACATTAGTGTATAATAAAACATAAATAAAGAAAATAGAAGGTGAAAAAAGATGAGTAATCTAGTACTAAAAAACTGTAAAACAATAGATAATAAAATAGTTAATATCATCATAGAAAATGGAATAATAAAAGATATTAAAAAAACAATACTACCTTCAGAAAAAGAAACAGATACCATCTGTGATATAAAAGAAAATATAATTATTCCAGGATTAATTGATACACATGTACATCTAAGAGATCCAGGTATGACACAAAAAGAAACATGGACCACTGGAACACAAGCAGCAGCACATGGGGGATACACCACCATAATAGACATGCCAAATACACTACCTGCAACAGATACAAAAAAAGCTTTCCAAGAAAAAAGAAACATTGCTACAAAAAAATCATATGTTGACTTTGGATTACATGCAGGTGTAAAAACACGACAAGATGTAATGGATATTATGAGTGAAAAACCTGCATCATATAAAATATTCATGGATTTATATACAAACAAACAATTAGATGAAATGTTTAACTATGTAAGTCAAACAAACAAACCATTATCCCTACACTGTGAAGATAAAACATTAGTTGACTATAATATTAAAACTATGAAGAAAAATCCATTAAATAAGAATAAAACAATCACATATAGTTATGCTAGAAGTGCACTTGCAGAATTAATTGCAGTAAACAGAGCAATTGAATTCGCAAAAAAATACAAACTACAACTACACTTGTGTCATATAAGTACAAGGCAAACATTAGAATTAATACATGAAGCAAAAGAAAAACTAAATATATCCATTGAAGCAACACCCCATCATATATTTCTAGATAACACAACATATGAAAGATATGGAGTTAAAGCTAAGACAAACCCACCACTAAGGGATAGTAACTACAACATAACCATAGATAATTTAAATGAATTTGATAGTATAGGTACTGATCATGCACCACATACAATTGAAGAAAAAGAAAAAGATACATGGAAGAGTGCTGCAGGAATTCCAGGACTTGAAACTGCCCTAAAATTATTATTAACAGAAGTAAATAATAAGAGATTAACATTAGAACAACTAGTAAAATTAACAAGTACTAATCCTGCAAATATATTTAACATACCAAATAAAGGTAAAATCAAAAAAGGTTATGACGCAGATATTACAGTAATAAACATGAAAGAAACAGGAAAAATAAGTATAGAAAACACATACACCAAAGCTAAATATACACCCTTTGAAAATAGAGACTATGTTGGTAGTAACATCATGACAATCAATAGAGGTAATATTATTAGTCAAGATAATGATGTGTATAAATATGATAGTAAATACATCTACTAAAAATATAATCTCCCATCTAATTTTTTTATAAAAAAAGTACAAAAGAAGACTCTTAATATGGTCTTCCCTCATTATAAGCATCAATATACTCAGAAGTTTTTATTAAAGAATAAATCCATAAAGCTATTGCTGGAATAAATCCTAAACCTAATGTTAAAACTCCTATTATATTTAAAATCCAACATAAAAAGAACATTGCAATTCCATCTGCCCATTTATCCACATAACATAATCCAGCACCAGTAATTAAAAATCCTAATAGAAGACCAATACCCTTACTTTTAGTATTGTATGGTCTATTATACTGATTATTATATCCCTGATTGTTGGGGTAATTGTTAGGATTTTGATTATTATATCCCTGATTGTTTGGGTAATTGTTAGGATTTTGATTATTATATCCTTGATTGTTTGAGTAGTTGTTAGGATTTTGATTGTTATATCCTTGATTGTTCTGATACTGATTTTGATTGTTATATCCTTGATTGTTCTGATACTGATTTTGATTGTTATATTCATTGTTATTTGGATAATAATGAACATCTACTTTGTTATTTGGTTGATTATTATTATCTATAGAAGTTCTATTTTTATCTACTTTTGGTTGACTATTTTCTATATTAGAGTTATTTAGTGGAAAATCCATGGTTTTGCCACATGAATTACATACAGATTCATCATTTTCATTTTCAAATCCACAGAATGGACATTCCATTATTTATCACCATTTAATATTTGTTTATAATTAAGTAAATAAAAGATATCTTTCTTAAAATATATTACTTTAACTAATATTATCCTTCAAAAAAAAATTCTTAAAATTAAATAAAAAAATAATTATCATATGATAAAAACATGCTTAAATTAGATAATTAAAAATATTATAAAAAAATAGTTTACAAGATAAGTTAAAAATTTAGTAATTTTAAAAAGAATAAAAGAAAGGAAATAAATATAAGGATTAGTTTTCTAAGTAAGAAAGTCCCGTAATTTATTTCCAGTAAAAAAGTACATAATAATTTTACTATGACATGATGCAGATCGTACCTTGTTTACCCAGGTAATACAGGTCGTACCTTGCTCATGGTCACTCTAAATTATTATTTAATATATATAATACTTTTATATTTTTTTACTTGGAAAACTCCAGTCTATATTTATGTACAACATATTATATAAACTAAACCCTATATTTATCAACAAAATCAACTAACTTATAAAGCTGGGTTGATTAAGTCACGTTCACCGCTAGGCATAAATTCTCTAACAGCACCTTTTGCAATACATTCTCTTGGGTGAGCCCAATCGAAGGATAAGTTTTTATCAGCAAATGCTACTTTTATTAATGGGTTAAGTGCAAATGCGTCTCCTCTTGCTGCGTGTGGTGCTTGAGCAATACCTGCATATTCAGGTTGGTGACCTACGTTCATTGCGTAGTTAGGGTAGTTAGGACCTCTTAATTCGTGAATAAGTCCTTCATCACTTCTTACAGAGAGTGAGTTGGATGATCCACATTGATCTTGTAAGTCGTAACCATAGAATCCTAATCTACTGTGACCTTCTTTATGTAATAATTGACTTAAGTACCATCCATTTACACCTGCGTTAGAGTTAGCAGTTGCGAATGCTACTGAACAACCTGCACCTGCTGCAAGAACTGCTGCTCTTTGTGATCCACCAAAGTGGTCTTCTAATGCTGCAGGGATTTCGTATTGTTCTAATCCGTATAAGGTTACTTCACTTGCAATGTCTTTTACAACTTCGGAAGTTGCTTCAGCTTGACATAATCCACCATATTTACCTTCTACGTAGTCTTTACCATAGTAAATGAAGTCATCTAATATTTCATCTGTGTATGCTGCTGTAGCATATTGTGTGAATCCTACACCACCAGACATGTATGAACCTAACCATACTTGGTCGTATAATGGTGCTGCTCCACCAATAACTTCTAAAGTTACTTCAGCTGGGTCATCTGTTACTCTGCTTGTTTGTACCATATCAGAGAATGCACCGAAGGTTACACCTCCAGGTTCGTTTGGACCTCTTGCTCTTCTTGATGGCATTGCACTAGCCATGGAAATTACATCTGCGTGTTTTGCTGCGTATGAGAAATCAGCAATAGCTGCTTCTCCTGCACATAATTTGTATGCAGAAATGAAACTCATACCAATTTGCATAGCAGACCATCTGGAGGTTGTACCTCCATCACAAGCACGTACTACTAATGTAGGTACTCTACTTACTTGGTAGGTTTTTTTACCTATGTATTTTTTGAGCATTTCAGCTTGTTCTTCAGGGAACTCTTTGTTGATGTCGATTACAAATCTTTGATCTAATTGATCTAATAAGTCGTCGTCACCAGTGAATATTTTTGCGTAGGAATCAGTTACTAATCCAGGGTCAACTTCTACCATGTGTTCTTGTACAACTGCTCCTCCAGGGAGTGCGTGGTTGATTGTTTCAAGGTATTCGTTGATTGTTTCAGGAGTAACTTCTACACCTAATCTTTGTTCAAGTACACCGTGAGCTGTATCCATACCTACAATTACAGTTCTTTTAATATCGTCTACTAATTGTTGAATTGCAGAGTTGTTACAGAAGTGAAGGTCGTCTCCTTCTACATATGTGTCTGTTCCAGATACTTGGTATGCCATTAATTTTCTTTGTCCAAGAGGTACACCTATATCTGGGTTGTAGAATGGTAATCCTCCACGTGCTTCTACAGCTTTTTCAGCTTCTTCAGCAAATTCTCTTTTTCTTGCGGATTGTTCCCATCCACCATAGCAGTAAAATTTAGTGTTTTCTTCTTCAGGGTCTTCATCGAATTTTTCTTTTAAAGCCTTTAAGAATAATTTTTTCTCATTATCCATTAGTTACCACCTAATTTACTTTTTAAATCGTTGTTGAATACTTCTAAACCATATCCACCATCAGTTCTTGCGAAGTGAATAGCTTCAACTACTTTAATAACTTCTTCATCATCTCTTAAGCTGACGTTGTCAGATCTGTAGATGGTTGTTATTTTCTTAAGTTCGTCTTCTGGTAATGGTTCTCCTACATCAATAGGTTCATCAAGTTCTACTCCTACTTGATCTTTTACGTATACAACGTGACCAGTTTCTTTATCGAATACGTATCTTTGTAATGCATCAAACATTAATCCGTCTTCATCAAGTCTTAATGAGTGACCGTGTACGGTTGCTCCTCTTAAACCTGTTTTAGCGGAATCAAAGAATTCAGATTCTAATAATAATTTGGAAGTTTCTTCTAAGTCAGATTCTCTCATTTCAATTACTTGTCTTCCTGAGAGTGTACCTGTATCTACTCCTCTGAATCTTCTCATGTATGATCTTGCTCTGTCGTATGGTTGAGCAGGTGCATTATACATTGAGTCTGCGAATTGTATGTATCTTATACGAATTCCTTTTTTAGCTCCGTCGATTGGTTCTACGAAGTCTTTCATAGTATCTTCTTCAAAGTCCATTTCATCAAGAGGTGGGTGTACTGTTTTGTAACCTTCTCCTGGGTTTCTGTGACTTAAAAGTTTTACTATATCGTCATCTGCAATATTTCTAAGTTTTTTAAGTTCATGATCTGGATTCATGTGTTTTTTACGGTTTTCTGCAATAACACTTTCTCCAGGATAATATTGTACTTCATATGCCATTTACAATCACCTGATATATCTTATGGTTTCTGATGATTTTGCATTTGGATCAACTAATCCGATAAGTCTTGAATCTATTTTATCTTCAAAACCTTGACCATATTTCATATAATCACTTACAGTTGTATTTGTTTTTGTAAACACACCAACTGAAACATTATATCCGAATTTTAAGGTTTCATCTAAAATATTATTGACTTCTGTTACAAAATCTTCAAGATTGTCTAATTGGACTGTTAAAATTATTTCTCCAACAGATACTCTCAATGGAACATCGTTACCCTTAACATTAATTGTTTTCCTATCAGTGTGATTTACTGGTGCTCCCCTTGCTGGACCCATAGTCACTACTGTAGGTAATCTTTCACCATTTATTAAAATTCTTAAAACACCTTCCAACTTCATTACCTTGTTTAAGATAGTTTCTGTTGTTTCAGGTTTTAAAATTCTATCTGGAAAAATTTTTACATCGGTTGCTTTTATAACATTAACTTCTGCTTCATTATTATCTGTTGACATTTTAAACATTCCTTATAATTAGAGTTTATCTTTTACTTGACTAGCTCCTTCAGCAACATATTTTACTGGTTCTCTTAAATTGTCTACGCTACCATATACTTCTCCAACTAAACCTGATGTAGATTCTACAGAGAACATCTGTGTACCTGCATCTAAAGCCATAGCTGCTGCGTTACATGGGATAGCATATCCTTTACTGTGTCTTGTTACTACGTGGTTACCGTTGAAAACACCAGGTCCTCCACCACCGTAAATACCGTGTGAGAAGAAACTCATACCTACACCTGTACCCATTACTCTACCAAAGTCTACACCAGGTAAACCTGCTTCGTATTCTAAGATATCGTTAAAGTATAATATAGATGATGCTACACCTTGAGCTGCTCTTGCTGCACCTACGTTAACAATTGTAGCTGCAATAAGACCTGCTGCTGCATATGCATTCCATAATGCCCAGTCAACTGGTTCGTATAATTTGAATCCGGAAGGTAATGTTTCTTTTACTCTGATTACTCCATCATCTAAAGCTCTAGATAATAATGAAATAATTACATCACCGAGTGTTGCTTTACCATTTTCTTTTACTAAGTCATAAACTATGTTGTTTGCGTTTAATCCTTGGTATGCTAATCCTAAAAGGTGGCTTCTTTCGAATGCACCTACTGCGTCACCCATTTCGAATGTTGCAGTTTGTTCTAAAATAGAGGATAAAGCTACTGCGTTAAGAGTATTTTTCTTTGTAATAGCTACTACGTGGTTTGCTCCAATGTTTCTTAGACTGTAACCTAATCCTTCAAGGTGAGTTGTTTGACCTAATAAGGTAGTTAATGCTCCGCCTAATTTTACGTTGTGTGGGTATCCACCCATAGCTGCTGTTTTAATTTCAGAAGCTTGATATTTGTTGATGTCAAAAGTATCGAGAATAGCTTGAATTAATGCTGATCCTGTTGCTAATGGTGCTACAGAGTAGTCACCTGCAATACTTAATCTTTCTGAAGGAACTTGAACTAATATTTGTTTTCCTCCATTTAATAAGTTTAAATTGAAATCATCATCATCACTAATTTTTAACATTTTTTCAATTTTGTCAGCAATTGCATCTGCATTGTCAACAATATCTAATTCCAATTCTCTTCCAGGAATAAAATTAGCTTTTCCACCGTATGCTCCGTTTGCTAATGATTTTTCAATACCTGCTAAGTTTATAGCAACAGAACGCTTAATCTCTTGTATAATATTTTTAATTGTAGGGTTTATTACTGGACTAATTGCTTCTAGAGGTACTTGTTCTTCTAAAAGTTTTCCATCTACCCCATACAAATCTATTTTGTCTTCATATGTTGGCATTTATATGTACACCTCTTAAATTATATTCATTAAGAAATGAAATTATCATATTCATTCCGGGTTACTATGTTCTATAATACTCTTTTTTTCCACAATTACTATTGATGTTATTCTCATTAAATTGATTTAGTTGGTGAAAATAATTTAATGAAACAAGAAAGTAATTTTTTTTATATTTGTACATTGAATGTACTGGTGAAAAAAAATTCAGTTTTAAATCAATTATTTATAAACTTAAGTAATAGAAATATACCCCTCCAACTGTTATCTAAAAATACATTTCCATAATTTTTGTGCTCAAATATTCATACAAAGAATAAATACTCCTAGTAACACGAATTACCACTAGGATATAATTTAATAACCGTTTATAGTACGTTTAATTCATTATGAGTAATACAAAGATAAACATTATTATTGAATATTTTGTAATACTAATTGTTATTTGTAATAAATATTCTTACAATTGAAATATATAATAAGAATAAACATATAAATGTTTTTACTTTTTAAGTAAAAATAAATCAGATTTAAAACTATAAAAAAAGGTTTTTTAAGTAAAATAATAAAGAAATTATTTTTAGTTAGACCTTAAGTTTATTAAAAAATGCTTGATTAAAAAAAAATTTAAGTTAAGTTCTTTTGAGTTAAATCCAATGGAGATAAAAAATGTTACAAATAGTGATAAATAATTTAGAAAATGGAAAAATAGAAAGTGAAGATTTAGAATATATTCTCCAATTAGATGATATAGAAAGTATTACTTTTTTATATGAAAAATCACAAGATACTCAAAGAAAATTAAATGAAAATATAAAATTTGAAACTAATATTTATTATCCTGACATTTATGGTGTTGATGATAATTGTCCTACATGTGGTTATAGAACACCACAGTCACATAAAAAATATAATCCTGAATATATTAAAAATATCATAGATTATAATATTAGATATATTTCATCATATCCAATAGAGGCTATTAATTGTTATGGTAGATGTAATTCTAAAATTGAAGATCTTATCCTAGTTTTAAAAATATTGAGTAGATATGATTTAGGTGTTAATGTTAAATTAGAGAATTTTGATGATTACTATGAAATTAGTAATTACAATATAAATTCATTGATAATAGATTATACACTAACAAATCACAATCCCTTTATTAAAAGAAATCATGTAAATTTCAATAAGAAGATGTCAAAACTATCAAAAATAATTAAAGATAATTCAAATATTCAAATAGTATGTGAATTTATGATAAATAATTATGAAAGACATGTAGACCTAAAACATACAATTGATAATTTACTTAAAATAAATCCTGATGTTATTGAAATTATAGGATATGATCCATTCTATGATACACCAGAAGAATACAATCCACAGTATACACAAGACTACATTAAAAAAATAATTTCAATACTAAGAATAGTATTTCCAAAAACAAAACTGAAAATAAAATATGCTACAAATAAAAACAATGACATAAAAAACTATCTAAAACTAGGTATTAACATCATTAGTGGAGTATATTTTAATAAAACAAATCCCTCAATATACAATGTAGATGAAATTATAAATCAAATATAAACATACAGTTTTTTTGAGAAAAAAAAATTAAAAAATCCTACTATTTTTAAAAAATAATACTAATATTTCAAAAAAAAGTAATTTATAAAAAATAAAAAGCATAGCTTCATTAGTCAAGATAAATCTCATACTATGAAGTCTATGTTCCCATTTGTATTATTTTAGTCATAATCTGTTTGTAATATCTAACAAACAATATTAAATACAATACCCTATTAGTTTAAAATATTTAAACTAATTAAATATTTGAAAGAAAAAGAAATAAGAGATAGAATCCCTTATTTCATAATTCAAGTACACTCTTCATTAGAAGATCGTATTTTTAGATTTATTTACTTAGACTTTTTTAACTAAGTTACCCATGTGATCATATACTTCTACTGTAGATAATCTCATTTGGGTATCTAATTGATGAGTAGCACAGGATAGACATGGATCGTAAGCACGAATAACCATTTCCATTAAGTTGAAGATTTTATCGTCAACTTCTACTCCAGGTTTTATGTAGTTTTTAGCTACTTGTTGAATACCCATTTCCATAGCTGGGTTGTTTTGTACTGTAGCTACTACAATGTTTGCTTTAGTTACTAAACCGTTTTCATCAGTTTCGTAGTGGTGAGTTAATGTTCCTCTTGATGCTTCAACAATACCTACACCTTTACCAGTGATTTGTGAACGGTCAATAGCTCCAGGACGTTTTTCTCCACTTAAATCTCCTTCAAGACCATCTACAGCTAATTCAGAAGCTGCTACTAATTCGATTAATCTTGCTGGGTGGAATAATAAAGGTTCTTGAGCATATCCGAAGTCTTTTCTGAATTCATTTAAGTAATCTTGAGCTCTTTCTGCTGCATCAGGCATTTTTGTACATACATTAATTCTTGATAAAGGAGCTACTCTGTAGATACCTTCAGGATATCCTAACTCTTTTATGTATGGGAATTTTAACCAGGAGTATGGTTTTACGCCTTCAGCCATGTAGTCGGTGTAATCTTGTGAACCAAATTCAGCGTAGATGTCACCTTTTTTATCGGTCATTCTTACATTACCGTTGTACATATCCCAACTACCATCTTTTTTATCTACTAAACCACAGTGGTATGTTTCTACATTACCAAGTGTTTTAATAAGATCCATGTTTTCTTCAAAGATAGGTTGTGCTGCATCCCATGTATCTAATGAAAGTTCAAGTGCTTCTTGAGCTTTTACTAAATTATCTTTTTGTTCTTCGTCTGTTAATTCAGTGGTAATTCCACCAGGTGTGTTGGATACTTGGTGAATTGGTCTTCCACCAATTGCAGTTACGATATCTTGAGAGTTTCTTCTTAATGCTAAAGCTTTTTTAGCTAATTCAGGTGCATCTTTAATAATTTGGAATACGTTTCTAGTTTTTCTATCTTTTCCACCTATGAAATCAGGTGCAGATAAGAAGTAGAAACTTAATGTGTGTGAGTGCATTACAGATGCCCAGTTCATAATTTCTCTCATTTTGTATGCAGCTGGAAGTATTTCATCGTCATTATAACCAAATACTTGGTCACATGCTTTTGCTGCAGCTAAGTGGTGTTGTACGTCACAAATACCACAGATTCTAGGTACGATTCTAGGTACTTCTTCAATAGGTCTTCCTTGTAAGAATTTTTCAAATCCTCTGAATTCCATTACATGTAATTTTGTATCTTTTACATTTCCTTCTTCATCAAGATCTACTGTAATTTTAGCGTGACCTTCGATTCTTGTTACAGGTTCTAATGTTAATTCTACCATATATTTTTTCCTCCTTCATTAATTAGTTTTTAATTTTTAATGGGATTAAAGCTGCTGGTAATGTGTAAGTATAGAATGTTCCTACTACATCTTCTACTTGATTTGCAACTTCTTCAGGATCTACAGTTTTATCGTCTTCTACACCAAAGTCTGATGAGATAGCACTTATCATTTTTGCTCCTGCATCTAATATTTTGTCAGTAGGACCGTAACATCCACGACATGGTGTATCTACTGCTGGACATTGTGCTCCACATAAAGGACGGGTTGCAGGACCTAAACAAATTATACCTTGTGGTACTAAACATAAATCTTTGTCTGTTGCTCCAACTTCCCATGGCCTTTTAATGGTATCCATTGCCATACCCGTAGGTGGTTTTTCTCTTTCACATACATCACAAAGGTTGTTATCTGGAATTTCCACAGGTTCACCTTTTACTAAAGCAATGACTACTTGTGCAATTACTTCAGATTTTGGTGGACAACCAGGTAATGCTGCATCTACTTTTATAACATCAGCTAAAGGTCTTACTCTGCTTTCTAAGTGAGGTACAGATTCACTTGGAATGATTCCATCAGGGTTTACAGTAGAACAAGAGTTTAAGTATGCTTCTTCTTCTAATTCTTCTGGAGTGTATAAGTTACCTAATCCAGGAATTCCTCCGAATTCTGCACATGAACCGTATGCTACAACCATATCAGCTTTTTCTCTTAATACTTCAGCTAATTCTCTGTTTTCTTCGTTACGGATTCCACCTTCTATGAATATGATATCCATGTGTGGAATTTCATCATATTTTGTATCCATTAATACTGGGCTGAATTCGAATTCTGCAACGTCTAATACGTCTAATAATAATTCGTGTAAATCAGTTAATGCGATGTGACATCCAGAACATCCACCTAGCCACATTGTTCCTATTTTTACTTTATCTGCCATTACTTATGCCTCCTGATTTATTTGTTCTTTGAGTGGTGAAGGACCAAGCTCTTGGATTTCTGCAGTTACTCTTCTAATTGTATTTGCGAATTTTTCACCTTCAGAAGCTGAGATCCAGTCGTGTTGTACTCTTTCTTTTTCAAGACCAAGTTCATCTAATAATCTGTATACTAATCTCATTCTTCTATCAAATTTGTAGTTACCTGCATCGTAGTGGCAGTCACCCATATGACATCCACCTACAAATACTCCGTCTGCTCCTTCTCTTAGAGCTTTGAGAATAAATTGAGGTTCGATTCTTCCAGAGCACATTACTCTGATCATTCTTATGTTAGGTGGGTATTGCATTCTTGATGTTCCTGCTGTATCTGCTCCACCATAGCAGCACCAGTTACAACTGAAAACGATTATCTTAATATCGTCGTTAGCCATATTTTTTCCTCCTATTTAAAAAACATGATTATTTTTTTATTCAAAAAAATAATTCTAACTCATTTT
>NZ_MAIF01000113.1:0-10738 GCF_001729395.1 Methanosphaera sp. A6
AAACATTGTTTATTATTTTTAGTTTTTATTGAATTGTTTTTGAGTATAAACCTCTTTTTTTATTACCAAACTAAAAATAATCATGTTAAACTTATATAACTAGTTGAACAATATTAGAAATCTATATATATTGTAAAACACAATATAATAATAGATAAAATAAACGTTATTTTATTAATAATTAATTTAATCTTTTATAGAAGAAATTGATTTAATAAGAGAATAAAATACGCTTATAAATTAAATTAATACTTATTCAAATCATGAAATGATTTTATTTTTTCTAAAGATTAAATTTTAATAACTCAAATTCTTACAAGTTCTATTATATTTACTTAATAGTACATGTATAATAATAAATCAAAAGATTAAGAACTTAATTCTTATAGAGAGGTAAATAAATGATAACAATAGGCATTTTAGATTTACAAGGTGATGTGGAAGAACATCAAATAATTACAGAAAAAGCATTGAAAGAAATGAAAATTGATGGTACAACAAAATTAGTTAATACTCTAGATGACATTAAAGATTGTAATGGATTAATTATATCTGGTGGAGAAAGTTCCACAATAGGTATGCATCTAGAAAAAACTGGACTTTCTAATTACCTTAAAGAAACTGGAATACCTATATTAGGTACTTGTGCAGGATTAGTACTACTTTCCAAAAAAACTGACCAAGACCAACCATTACTTGGATTAATAGATTCAACAGTAAAAAGAAATGGATTTGGAAGACAAAGAATGTCATTTGAATCAGAAATTAAATTCAATAATGAAGATTATCATGGAATATTTATCAGAGCTCCATACATAAGTCAAATTAGTGATGATGTAGAAGTATTAAGTAAATATGATGATAAAATAATTGCAGTTAAACAAAATCAGTACATTGGAATAGCATTCCATCCTGAATTAACTGAAGATACATTAATTCATAAATTATTTATATTAGAGGTAGAATCATGTGTGGTATAGCAGGAGTAATATATAAAGATAAAAAAACACATAATGTTGGAGAATCATTAACTGCTATGTTAGAATCTCTTCAACATAGAGGACCAGATTCTGCTGGTTTTGCTATATATGGTGGATTAAATCTTCCAGAAAATAATTATCAACTAAATATAGAATTAAAAAATAAACCAATGTTGCTTGATCAACTCAAAACAACTTTAACTCAGATTAGTCCAATATACAATGAAGAATTAATTCATTCTGTAGATGACTATGATGTATATAGATGTGAAATACATCTAGAAAACTATTCATTACTAAAACCATTAATTACAAATCTCGATAAAATAGAAGATATACAAGTAATAAATGGTTCACATTCATTTGAAATGATAAAAGATGTTGGACTTGTAAAAGACATTGCAAAACGTTACAACGTACCTTCAAGAGTAGGAACTCATGGTATAGGACATACTAGATTTGCTACAGAAAGTGGTGTGGATAGATATCATGCACACCCATATCAAAGTTACATAACACCTGATATAACAGTAGTACACAATGGACAAATAACAAATTATTGGAAAATAAGAGATCCACTTGAAAGAAAAGGACATAAATTTGAATCATTCAATGATACAGAATGTATAGTACATTACATGGCAGATAAATTACATCAAGGATATAAATTAGAAGAAGCATTAGAAGAAGCAGTGCATGATTTAGATGGACCATTCTCAATACTTGTTGGAACTCCAAATGGTATTGGTATAGCTAAGGATAAATTAGGATTAAGACCTGGAGTAATGGCAGAAAATGATGATGTGTTTGCAATAGCTTCAGAAGAAATGTCCCTACAAGATGTACTAGATACAGACCATGTAGAACAAATAGCACCGGGTGAAACAAGATCTTATACAATATAATTTAGGGAGTAATATTATATGAGAGAATATACAATTGATGCTAAAGATATGGATGAAAAAACATTAAATAGATCCATAAAAGAACATGCACTAGATTATGATAAATTAATTATAAAAAATCCACAATCTAAACACAACATTGCAGCAGGACTAATAGAAGAAGTAGAAATAGAAATTGTTGGATCTGCTGGATACTTCGTTGGTACCATGGTAGATGGAGCAAAAATACATATTACTAGAAATGCTGGATGGTTTGCTGGAGATAATATGACTGGTGGAGAATTAATTATCGAAGGAGGATCTGGTGATGGTGCAGGACAAGGAATTTATAATGGAACTGTAGTTGTAAAAGGAGATACTGGTTCAAGAACTGGAGAAATCATGAAAGGTGGAACAGTCATTATAGGTGGTAATAGTGGCTTCATGACTGGACTTCTTATGATGGGTGGAAGACTTATAGTTCTAGGTGATGTGACAGATGATGCTGGTGAATCCATTATGCGTGGAACAATCTATGTACTAGGTCAAGTAAAAAGTCTAGGTAAAAAAGCAGTACTAAAACACACAACCCTTGATGACCAAAATGAATTAAAAGAAGTATTAACAAAATATGGCTTTGAATTAAGTGATATAGATTATACTAACTTTAAAAAAATAACTAATGGTGAAACTAAAACTGAATCAGGGGGTAAAAAATGAATCAAAAAGTAGCAATGGTTGGAACTCCATGTGAAATAATGGCAGCATCAAAAATTCAACATTATACAGAATCAGTAATTGACTTTAAAATAGGTTTATTCTGTATGGAAAACTTTTCATATTCCTATTTTACTGAGTTATTAAAGGAATATAACATAACAATGGATGAAATAGAAAAATTTAGAATTGAAAAAGGTAAAGCATTTATTTTCCTTAAAAATGGAAAACTAGAAAAAATACCATTATCCATTGCAAAATCAGTTGTTAGAAAAAACTGTCATATATGTGCTGAATTATCATCAGAAACATCAGACATATCCATAGGTTCCATAGGTTCAGAAGATGGCTGGTCCACAATCATAATAAGAACACAAAAAGGACAAGATGTTATTAATAATGCAATTAGTCAGGGATATATTGAAGCTCATGATCTAACAGAATCCCAACTAAAATTATTAAATAAAATTGCAGATAAAAAAATACAAAACAACTTAGAAACAATAGAAGAACGTGAATATCATGCAAGACCAGTATTATATCAAAGAGAAATATCAGATAATGCTATTCTTGATGAAATAAATAATTCAAATTTCTTAGATCTAAGAAAAAATGTTATTGATGTTGGAGCTTGTGTTTTATGTGGAGCATGTGAATATGCATGTCCTGATGGATTAATAACAATTAAAGATTCAAAACCAAGAAAAAGTAAAAAATGTCCTGAAGACTGTCATTTCTGTTTTGCTGTATGTCCTAGAACATTCATTCCTGAAAAACTTAGAAATGATTCATCTAAAGTATTAGGAGATTATAAAAAAATAATGACAGTAAGATCATTAAAACATTATGATGGACAAGATGGTGTTGTTGTTACAACAATACTTGACTACTTAGTATCCAATAAAATTGTTACTAAAGCTTTAGTTGTAGATAAAAAAGATGACCTTGCCTGGAAACCATACCCTGTATTAACTGATGATATTGATGAAATTGTTAAATCATCTGGAACAAAATACTCTGTATGTCCAGTATTCAAACCATTAATTGACTTGAAAGAGGATGTGATTTAAATGCCTTTTAATGTAGAAAGAAGATCTGAAATATGTAAAAGGAATAATAATCGTCCAGGATGTTGCTGGTATCTCTGTGACAATCCAAAAAAATCATTATGTAAAAATTGTTACAGTTGTTATTCTAACTGTCCACATGATGTTTATGAAATAATAAATGATGAACCACAACCAGTACATAAAGAAAACTGTGTAGGATGTAAAATATGTGAACAAATGTGTCCTACAAATGCAATTTATGTAACTCCCCTTCCATATGAAGGAAGAGGTGTATGGTCTAGTCAATCAATGCTTGAAATTCAACGTAAATCTTCAACAGGTTCATATAAAGTTAGAGGTTGTGGAGCAACAAGAATAGTTCCAACATTTGATGATTTAAGTATTTTACCTGCACAAGTTTCACGTCCTCCTATAGATTCATATAGGGAACCATGTAAAACTGAAGTTGTTTTAGGTGATCGTTTTGCAGAAAATCCATTAAAAATTGATACTCCTATTATGATTGGAGCAATGTCTTTTGGTGCTATTAGTAAAGAAGCTAAAATTTCCTTTGCAAGAGGAGCAACACTTGCAGGTACAGCATCAAATACTGGTGAAGGTGGAATGTTACCTGAAGAACGTCATTATGCTGATAAATTAATAGCCCAATATGCTTCTGGAAGATTTGGTATGTCTGCAAATTACTTAAACAATGCTGAAGCTGTTGAAATCAAGATTGGACAAGGAGCTAAATCTGGAATGGGAGGACATCTTCTTGCTAAAAAAGTTACAGCAGAAGTAGCAAGAATTAGAAATATTCCACAAGGTACAGATGCCTTAAGTCCTGCAAGACACATGGATATTGTAGGTCCAGAGGATTTAGGAATGAAAATTGATCAATTACGTGATATTACTGATTGGAAAGTTCCAATCATTGTTAAATTTACTGCTGGACGTGTAGAACAAGATGTTAAAATTGCTGCAAAAGCTGGTGCTGATATAATTGTTATTGATGGTATGCAAGGTGGTACAGGAGCTGGCCCTGAAGTTATTACAGAACATTCAGGTATTCCTACAATACAAGCAATTATGGAAGCAGATACTGCCCTTAAAGAAGTTAATTTAAGAACAGAGGTAAGTCTTGTAGCTGCTGGAGGTATTAGATCTGGTGCTGATGTTGCTAAAGCTATAGCATTAGGTGCAGATGCAACATATATTGGTACTGCTGCATTAGTATCAATTGGATGTAAGGTTTGTAAAGCATGTAGTAAAGGTAAATGTCCTAAAGGTATTGCTACACAGGATAGAATGTTAAGAAGAAGATTAGATCCAGTGCGTGGTGGTCAAAGAGTTGCTAATTATATTAAAGCAATGACTGCTGAGGCTAAAATGTTAACTCAACAGGCAGGTAATACTGATATTCAAAAACTTGAAAAAGAGGATTTAGTTTCATTAACTATGGAAGCTTCACAAATTACTGGAATACCTCTAGTTAGATAAAAAAAATTAATGGGATGAATTTTATGTTTAAAAAAGTAGAAGCTATTATTAGACCTGAAAAATTAGATATTGTAAAAAATAATTTAGAAAATATTAATTGTAAAGGTTTAACTGTCAGTAATGTAAAAGGTAGAGGCAAACAATTAGGTATTGTCGAAAAATATCGTGGAAATGTATATAATGTTGATTTGATTTCTAAAATTAAATTAGATATTATTACTACTGAGACTGAAGTTGAAAAGATAGTTGATACTATTAAAAGTAGTGCTTTTACTGGTAATGTTGGAGATGGTAAAATATTTGTCTCTGATATAGAAGATATTATCAGAATAAGAACTGGTGAACGTGGTGTTAATGCTATTTAAGCATTGATACTTTTATTTTTTTATAGATTATATTTTAATTATATGATAAAAAAATAGATTTTTATATTTTTTTTAATATAATTATTAACAAATTTTATATATTAGATGAAATATATATTAATAGTAATTATTAATCATTATAAATCATTATAAATTATTATTAATTTATTATGAATTAAGAATACATGAGGTTATAAAAATGAAAATATCAATAATTGGTGGAACAGGATCACAAGGTTTAAATCTTGGTAAAAGATTTGCAATAGCTGGAGAAGATGTTATTATAGGTTCAAGAAAAGAAGAAAAGGCTTTAACAAAAGTAGAAGAATGCCTTGATTTATTAAAAGATTATGATAATATTAAAATGGAAGGAATGTCAAATGAAGATGCTGCAAAAGCTGGTGACTTATTAATTTTAACAGTTCCTCTTTCAGCACAAAAACCAACATTACAATCAATTAAAGATTTTGTTGGAGATAAAATAGTTCTTGATGCAACAGTTCCTCTTGAAACTGCAATTGGTGGATCACCTGCAAGATTCATAGATTTAATGGAAGGTTCAGCTGCAGAAAGAACTGCTAAAATACTTAAAAAAACTGATGCTAAAGTAATTGCTGCATTTAATAATATAAGTAATTCATTACTTGAAAACATACCAGAACCTATAGATTGTGACTGTTTAATAGCTGGAAATGATAATGAAGCTAAAAAAATAGCTATTGAATTAATTGAAAAAATACCTGGTGTTGAATGTATTGATTGTGGTAAATTAGAAAAAGCAAGAATGATTGAAAAAATAACTCCACTTCTCATTGGATTAAATATAAAATACAAATCCCATTATGGTGGATTAAGAATCACTGGAATTTCTAGAGAATAATTTCTCTAAGATATAACCCCCATAACTTTTTTTTATAATTAATAATATTTTAATACATACTTATTTTTAGAATAATCTTAACTCTTCCATGTGTAAAAAATAGTCATAGTCCTCTAGTAGTATTATATTTATTTTATTCAAATGGATAATAAATAGTACTTACTCTTTTTATAAAATTAGTTTAAATTATCTTTTAAAAAAAAATAAAATAAGAAAAGTGGTGTTTAGTGTTTTAGATAAATGTTTTTTTATTGAATTAATAAGGGGAGGTTAAAACGGAGAGGAAGATTATTGAGGAGATTTCAATAATATAATTTAGTTAAATAAACAATTAATTTCCTATGAATACATTGTATCATGGAAATTAGGGGGAGTTACAAAGCTTTGTCTCCCCGTTCATTTGTTCTTATTCTTACTACTTCATCTATATTGGTAATAAATATTTTTCCATCACCAACATTACCTGTTTTTGCTGCTTCTGTAATTGCTGTTATTACATTTTCAACATTATTATCAGGTACTACTGTTACAATTTTTATTTTTGGAAGAAGATCAATTCTATAACTATTTCCTCTATAGTTTTCTTCAATTCCTAATTGTTCTCCTCTACCTTTTACATCCATAACTGTAATTCCTTTACAGTTTATTTTTTCTAGTGCATCTTTTACTGCATCTAGTCTTTCATTTCTAAATATGGCTGTAATTTGTTTCATTGTATCATATCCTTATGTTTATATTCTGTAACCTACTTCTTCATGTTCGTTTGCATCTAAACCTTCTATTTCAGTTTGTTCATCTACTCTTATACCCATTGTTTTATCGAGTACTTGAGCAATAATGTAAGTTACTATAAATGAGTATAATGCTACTGCTACTATACTTATTATTTGTATTACTAATTGATTTGGATTACCATATAATAAACCTGCTGCTTCATTAATTGCAGGACATGCAAATACTCCTGTAAGTATTGCTCCCCATGTTCCTGATAATCCATGTACTCCAAATGCATCTAATGCATCGTCGTATCCAAGTTTTGGTTTTAAGTATGATATACCGAAGTATGATACAAATACTGTTGTAAATCCAATTATTAATGATGCTGGTACATCTACAAATCCTGCTGCAGGTGTAATTGCTACAAGTCCTGCTACTGCACCTGTTATTGCACCAAGTATTGTTGGTTTTCCTGTTTTCCAGATATCTAATAATATCCAAGCAATCATTGCCATTGCTGCTGCAGTGTTGGTTGTTATAAATGCATTTGCTGCTAATCCATTTGCTCCAAGAGCTGATCCTGCATTGAATCCAAACCATCCAAACCATAATAATGCTGCACCTATTACTGCATATCCTAAATGGTGAGGTAATAAACGTCTGTCTTTTCTAGGTCCAAGTACGGTTATTAATGCTAGTGCTGCTATACCTGAGTTTAAGTGTACTACTGCTCCTCCTGCAAAGTCTAATGCACCAAGGTTAAATAACCATCCTCCACCCCATACCCAGTGAGCTATTGGGACATATACTAATGTTAACCATAATGCTACAAAAACCATCCATGCTTTTGCTTTCATTCTTCCTACTACTGCTCCTGATATTAATGCAACTGTAATTGCTGCAAATGTAGCTTGGAACACTACATATAATAATTCAGGTATTGTTGTGTCTACATGAAGCATATCAAGTGAAATTCCTGTTAATAAGAAATTTGTTGGTGCTCCTATAAATCCGCCGATTGTTGATCCAAATGTGAATTGGTATCCATATGCTATCCAAATCACTGATGCGATGGCAAAACCGGTTAGAGATAAGAACATTGTGTTAAGAACGTTTTTATTTTTGCTCATACCTCCATAAAATAATGCTAACCCTGGTAGGGTCATAATCATAACTAATGCCGTTGACATTAGTATCCAGGCCGTATCACCTGTGTTTAGTAACGATTCTGCTACCACTATAAATCCTCCATATTATATATAAATTAAATTTTTATTTGCGGTTATGTTTTCACTATTTTTCTTCCTTAGTATATTATTATTGTTACTTTTTTTATTATCTTTATTTTCAATTACATATCGGAAATAGGAAATACACTTCCGTTAATAATAGTATTATTATCATAGTATATAAAGGTTGTGTTAAAAATAAAAAAAAATAGACTAAAAAAAATAATAGTTAAAAGGGATAAATACCCTTAAAAAAGATTAAATTCTATAAATTTTTAAGATATATATCTTCTAAAGCTGCTACTCCTGCTCCAGATTCAAATTCAAAACCAAATTCTTTTAAAGTCATTTCTAAGCAAGCAAAAGTCATAGCTAATTCATGTAATCCAGTGGTACCCATGTGACCAATTCTGAAAATATTTCCTTTTAAGTGATCTTGTCCACCAGCTAATTCAATTTGATATTTATTTCTCATTGTTCCACGAAGTTGATTATCAGTTACTCCTTCAGGCATATTAATTGCTGTTAAAGTATTGGAATAATCTCCTTCACGTGCAAATAAATCTAATCCTAAAGTTTTTGCTGCTTCACGAGTAGCTTCTGCACCAATATGATGACGTTTTATACGTGCATCTAATCCTTCTTCTAAAACCATGGATAATGCTTCACGCATTGCATAGGTCATGGATACATTAGGTGTGTATGGTGTTTGAGAAGGTGATTTATCTCCGCTTTTTCTCATAGCTTTTAAGTCTAAATAGTAAGTAGGAGAATCTACACTGTCAATAACTTTCCATGCATCATCATTTATAGTAATTGCTGCCATACCTGGTGGTGCTGCAATACATTTTTGTGATCCAGTAAGACAAATATCTAATCCATATTCATCTACTTTAACATTATCTCCTGCTAGTGAAGATACTGTATCAACAACAAATAATGCATCATAATCTTTCATTATTTTTCCAACTTCTTGAATTGGATTTACTACTGCTGTTGAACTTTCATTATGAATCATAGTAAGAGCTTTAACATCATCATTTTCATCTAAAACTCTTTTTATTTCTTCAGGATCTGCTGCTTGTCCCCAAGGAACTGCAATTTCTATGGATTCTCCACCGAAAACTTCAGTTAATTGTTGTAATCTTTGTCCAAATTTACCACTTACAACATTTATTACTTTGTCGCCTTTTTCCACTATGTTTGCAATTGCAGCTTCCATTGCTGAAGTTCCTGATCCAGTTAATAAATATGATTTATTATCTGTTTGAAATACCTCAGACATCATTGCTGTTGTTTCTTCTAAAATTTCACCATATACTGGTCCTCTATGGTTTACAATAGGTTGTGCCATAGCATCTAATACTCTTTTAGGAACAGTTGTTGGTCCTGGAATCATTAATAAAGTATCTTCCATTGGGAATATTCCTCCAAATTATAATTTTTTTATAAACGTTTATTTAAAAAGTTATAATAAGATAGTTTTAATATAATGAAATCATATAAAATCAATAATTACACTATCATTACTATAAATTTATTTATGTATTTCATTCTTTTTAATATTGTAGTTTTAATGTAAGATTTAGAATAATAATAATATAATAAATACTTTTCTTAGATATAAATATAACAATAGAATATATGATAATTTTTTTGTGGTTTTTATGGATAATATAACAAATAACAACTGGAATATATGGTATAAAAAAATATGTAAGGATTTTAATTTTAGTGAAGATGATGATAAATATTCAGCAGACATACTAAATAACCTAATTAAAAAATATGGGAAATTTAATAAAAGCCATCTACATGTACATAATAAATGTATTGTATTTGGAGCAGGACCATCAATTAAAAAACATATACAATTAATTAAAAATAATTTCAATCTTAATAATTATACTTTAATTGCAGCTGATGGTGCAACAACAGCACTTCTTGAAGAGAATATCATACCCTCAATAATAGTAACAGACCTTGATGGAAATATAGACAGTATACTTAAATCAAATAAAAGAGGTTCCATACTCTATGTTCATGCACATGGAGATAATGTTAATAAAATAAAAAAATATGTTCCCAAACTAAAAAATATTATACCTACAACACAGACAAAACCATATGATTTACTTGAAAACCATGGTGGATTTACAGATGGGGATAGAGCTGTGCATATTGCACTGTATGATCTTAAAATCAAGGATATAACACTTGCTGGAATGGATTTTGGTAATATTATAACAAATTATTCACGACCTGAAATAGAAGTAGAACTAAAAGAGGCAGATGATATTAAGAAATTAAAACTTGTATATGCTAAAAAATTAATTGAATCTTTAAAATTAGAAAATGAAAATATAAAAATTAATAATTTAATTAAATAAACTTTAAAAAAAATATCAAGTTTATAA